>NZ_PQHY01000119.1:0-14818 GCF_003385175.1 Amycolatopsis ruanii | reverse complement strand
GACGCGCACGGGTCCTCAGCGTAGACGCTGACCTGCGGCACGCCCCGTTCACCCGCCCGCCAGCCACCCGTCCCCCGCCCGTGTGGCGGCCGTAGTACTCGCCGGTGAGAGTGGCGCGGAGATCCCTTCCGTCCCCCCAGGAGGTTGACGTGCGGAGAAGACTCGCCGCCCTGGCGCTGTCCGGCCTGTTCCTGGTCGGCGCCGCCGGCGTCACCAGCGCGAGCCAAGCCGCCCCCGCTGACAAGGAGCGTGCCGAACCAGTGGTCGTCGGACACCGGGGCGCGCCCGGCTACCGGCCGGAGCACACGCTGGCCTCCTACGAGCTGGCCTACCGCCAGGGCGCCGACTGGGTCGACGTCGACCTCGTGCCCACGAAGGACGGTCAGCTGGTCGCCCGGCACGAGAACGAGATCGGCGGCACGACCGACGTCGCCGCCCGCCCCGAGTTCGCGAACCGGAAGACCACCAAGGTCATCGACGGCGTCCCGCTCACCGGCTGGTTCACCGAGGACTTCACCCTCGCCGAGCTGAAGACGCTGCGGGCCACCGAGCGCATCCCGGACATCCGCCCGGACAACCGGATCTACAACGGCCGGTGGCAGATCGCGACCTACCAGGAGGTGCTGGACCTCACCAAGCGCCTCGGCCGCGAGCTGCACCGCACGCTGGGCACCTACCCGGAGATCAAGCACTCCACGTACTTCGCCTCGATCGGCAACCCCACCGAGCCGAAGCTGGTCGACCTGCTCAACCGCAACGGGCTGAACAAGCGGACCGCGCCGGTGATCATCCAGTCGTTCGAGGTGGCCAACCTCAAGGCGCTGAGCAAGCAGGTGAAGGTGCCGCTGGTGCAGCTCACCTCGGCCACCGGCGCGCCGGCCGACTTCGTCGCCGCCGGTGACAAGCGGACCTACGCCGACCTGGTCACCCCGGCCGGGCTGAAGGAGATCTCCACCTACGCCGACTTCCTCGGCCCGGAGAAGGCGCAGATCATCCCGCGGACCGCGGCCGGCGCGCTCGGCACGCCGACCACGCTGGTGAAGGACGCGCACGACGCCGGCCTGAAGGTCGTGCCCTACACCTTCCGCAACGAGAACAGCTTCCTGCCCACGAACCTGCGCTCGTCGGCCGACCCGTCGGACTGGGGAAACGCGTTCGCCGAGCTGGACGCGTTCCTCGCCACCGGCATCGACGGCCTGTTCGCCGACCAGCCGGACACCGCGCTGGTCGCCGTCCGGTCCTGAATGGACGCGGGCACGGCCACGCGCCGTGCCCGCGTTTTCGCTGTGCGCTGAAGTGATCCCGGCCACGTGAAAAGTCTTCGCGTCATAGCCTGTCGCCCGGCTAGTCTCGAAGTGGACTGAGGGGGATTTGCGCTTTTTCTTCGGGGTTTCCTCCTGCGGTCGGCCCTGCCCGCTCGTAGACCTTGGACGGACCACTTCATGACCACTGCTTCGGAACCAAGACCCGCGGACGCCGACAAACTCGACAGCGCGGTGCTCAAGGTCGCCGCTGTCGTCGTGCTCGGCAGCGTGATGGCGATCCTCGACACCACCGTCGTCAACGTCGCGCTCCAGGCCCTGACGCTGGAGTTCCAGACCTCCTTCGACACCATCCAGTGGATCGCGACCGGCTACATGCTGGCGCTGGCCACGGTCATCCCGGTCACCGGGTGGGCGTGCGACCGGTTCGGCACCAAACGGCTCTACATGCTGGCGATCACGTTCTTCCTCGTCGGCTCGGCGCTGGCCGGTGCCGCGTGGGACATCGAGTCGCTGATCGTGTTCCGGGTCCTGCAGGGCCTGGGCGGCGGCATGCTGATGCCCGCCGGCATGACGATCCTGACCAAGACCGCCGGCCCGCACCGCGTCGGCCGCGTGATGGCCGTGCTCGGCGTGCCGATGCTGCTCGGCCCGATCGGCGGCCCGATCCTGGGCGGCTGGCTGGTCGACTCGGTGAGCTGGCGCTGGATCTTCTACATCAACGTGCCGATCGGCGTGGTCGCGATCCTGCTGGCGTGGAAGCTGCTGCCCAAGGACGAGCCGCGCCCGGCGGAGAAGTTCGACTTCGCCGGCATGGTGATGCTCTCGCCGGGTCTCGCGGCGCTGATCTACGGCGTGTCGAACATCCCGCACCACGGCGGTGTCGGCGCGACCAACGTGTGGCTGCCGGGGCTCGCCGGGATCGTGCTGATCGTCGCGTTCGTCGTGCGCGCGCTGAAGGTCGCCAACCCGCTGGTCGACCTGACCCTGTTCCGCAACCGGACGTTCAGCATCGCGATGGTGACCATGACGCTGTTCATGATCGCCTTCCTCGGGTCGATGCTGATCCTGCCGACCTACTTCGTGCTGGTGCGCGGGGAAAGCGCGCTGCAGGCCGGTCTGCTGCTGGCGCCGCAGGGCATCGGCGCCATGATCACCATGCCGATCGCGGGCAGGCTGGTCGACAAGATCGGCGCGGGCAAGGTCGTGCTGCCCGGGATCCTGCTGATCATCGCGAGCGTCGCGGTGTTCACCCGGGTCGGCGCGGACACGTCGTACCTGCTGCTGATGGGCGCGCTGTTCGTGATGGGGCTCGGCATGGGCATGAGCATGATGCCGATCAGCACCGCGGCGCTGCAGACGCTGACGCAGCGCACGGTGGCGCGCGCCTCGACGGCGATGAACATCGTGCAGCAGACCGCGGGCGCCGTCGGGTCGGCGATCGTGTCGATCATCCTGGCCAGCCTGCTCGCCGGGAAGTTCGGCGTGGCGACCAGCGAGGGCCAGCTCGCGGCGACGGCGGCGCTGATGAACCCGGCGACGCACGACGCGGCGGCGGTGGGCAGCGCGGACGCGTTCGCCTCGACGTTCACCTGGACGCTGGTGCTGGTGGCGCTGTGCCTGATCCCGGCGCTGTTCCTGCCGAAGAAGCCGGCGCTGCCGCCGGAGGAGGACGCCGCCGAGGGCGCCCCGCCCGCGGTGATGATGCACTGACGTGGACCGTCGGAAAGGGCCCCGGATTTCCGGGGCCCTTTTTCGCGTGCGTGCCGAGTCCCGGATGATCGCTGACACACAACCGCTACCGCCAACCGGCGTCCTACGGCTATGCACGAGGTTGAGGACCGAGGGCCGCGTCCCCCGGTGTGGGGGCTCCGGTTGCTCGCGGAGCTGGTCGCCGCCAGGCGGGTGCTGGTGGGTGCGGTCGTCGTCATGGATGTGCTCGCCGTGCTGCAGGTGCTGACCACCGAGCCGGGCAACCAGGGGGACCTCGCGGTCTACCAGGAGGCCGGGCGGACCGTGCTCAACCACGGCCTCCTCTACGCCGACACCCTGGTGAACGACTTGTGGTTCACCTACACCCCGTTCGCGAGCCTGGCGTTCACTCCCCTCGCGCTGGTGCCCTACCCGGTGGCGAGCCTGCTGTTCACCGCCCTGCTGATAGTGGCGCCGCTCCCGCTGTGCCTGTTGACGGTGTTTCGGGCGCTCGGCCTCGACCGGTGGGCGTGGTTGCTGACCGGGATCGTGTTCGCGCCGGCGCTGCTGTGCCTCCAGCCCGTGCGGGACACCCTCGGTTACGGCCAGATCAACATGGTGCTGATGGCTCTCGTGCTGGTCGACTGTCTGGCCGAGCGGCCTTGGTGGCCGCGCGGCCTGCTGGTCGGCATCGCCGCGGCGATCAAGCTGACCCCGGTGGCGTTCCTGCTGTTCTTCCTGCTCAACCGGGACCGCAGGGCGGCACTCGTGGCCGGGCTGACCTTCGTGGCCGGTGCGATCGCCGCGTACCTCGCCCGGCCGGCGGACTCGATGTCCTACTGGACCTCGGCGATCTTCCGCACCGACCACATCGGACCCCTCGGCATTCGCATCAACCAATCCCTGCGCGGAACGATCGCACGGCCGGGCACCGGCCTGACGTGGCTGGACAGCACCGTGTGGCTGGTGGCCTGCATCGCGGTGCTCGTAGTGGCGGTGCTCGGGATGAGACGGGTACTCGCACAGGGTCAACCGGCCCGGGCGGTGGTGCTCAACGCGTTCGCCGCCCTGCTGGTGTCACCGATCTCGTGGTCGCACCACTGGGTGTGGTTCGCGCCGGCGATCGTGGTGCACGCGGTCCTCGGTCTGCGCACCGGTGACCGGACGATGCTCCGGCTGGCTCCGGCGGGTGCGCTGGTCGCGATGGCGCCCTCGATCGACGCGATCACCGGCCGGTTCTTGCTCGTCAGCCCGTTCGTCGTGTACGCGGGGGTCACGCTGGTGCTCGCCGCGCGGCTCGGCCGTGCACGAGACGACGCGCTCTCGCGGGGTGGGGAGCGTGTCGCTGGGTAAGGATCAGGTATGGAGCTGCTGACCTTGATGGGCGTGCTCGCCGGTGCGCTCGGTCTCACCGCGATCGCCCGTCGGTTCAACCTGTCGGCGCCCCTGCTGGTCGTCGTGGTCGCGCTGGCCGTCTCGTTCATCCCCGGCGTGCCGCGGGTGCAGATGGAGCCGGAGCTGATCCTCACCCTGGTCCTGCCGCCGCTGCTGTACTCCACGGCGCGGGAGAGCTCGTTCGCCCAGTTCAAGGCCGCCGCCCGGCCGATCATCGGGCTCGGGGTGGTCCTCGTCGTCGTCACGGCGCTCGTCGTCGGGTTCATCGTGCACCTGCTGCTGCCCGACCTGCCGATGGCCTCGGCGTTCGTGCTGGGCGCGGTCGTCTCGCCGCCGGACGCCGTGACCGCCGCCGCGATCGGCCGCCGCCAGCGCCTCCCGCGCCGCCTGATGACCGTCCTCACCGGGGAGAGCCTGGTCAACGACGCCGCCGCGCTGACGCTCTACAAGATCGGCCTCGCCGCGGTGCTGGGCGCCGCGGGGTCGCTCGGCCACGGGATCCTGGTGTTCCTCGTCGCCGCGGTGCTCGGGATCGGCGTCGGGCTCGGGGCGGCGGTGCTCGTCGCCTACATCCGGCGCAAGCTCGACGACCCCCTGGTGGAGTCGGCGTTCGGCATCATCGTGCCGTTCGCGGTGTACGTGGTCGCCGAGCACCTGCACCCGTTCTCCGCGGACTTCAGCGGTTCCGGCGTGCTCGCGGTGGTCGCCGCCGGGCTGTACCTCGGCGACCGGTCGCTGTACGCGGGCCCGGCGACGCGCGTGCAGGACTCGTCCGTCTGGGCGTCGTTCGACGTGCTGCTCGAAGCGCTCGTGTTCGCGCTGATGGGTCTGCAACTGCCGTTCGTGCTGGAGAGCGCGAACGAGAACGCGCGCGGCAACTGGCAGCTCTTCCTGTCCGCGATCGCCGTGCTCGCGGTCACCATCGCCATCCGGTTCCCGTACGTGTTCCTCAACGCCTACCTGCCGCACGCCCTCCGGTTGTTCGGCCGCGAACGCGAACGGCCGCCGACGCGGAACCTGCTCGTGCTGTCCTGGGCGGGCATGCGCGGGGTGGTGTCGCTCGCCGCCGCGGCCGGTGTGCCGCTGGTGACCCACTCCGGCCAGCCGTTCCCCGGGCGGGCCGAGATCCAGCTGTTCGCGTTCGTCGTCGCGATCGGGACGGTGCTGATCCAGGGACTCACGCTGCCCGCGGTGATCCGCAAGCTCGACGTGCACGACAAGGACGACGCCGAGCAGGACGCGGAGGAGGAGATGGCCGCCCGCGAGGCGGCGATGCACGCCGCGCTGAAGCGCCTGGACCAGCTGACGCCCGAGCTGTGCGACCGGCTGGACATCCCGCGGGAGAAGGCCGAACGGCTCGTCAACCGGCTGCGGGCCCTGGTCGAAACGCGGTACCGGGGAGCGGTCGCGGCGATCTCGCTCAGCGCCGAGGAACGCGAGTCCAGCCCGCACGCCGCGTTCGTCCAGGCGCGCCGCGAACTGCTGCTCGTCCAGCGCGAAACGATGCTGGCGCAACGAGCCGAGGGCAAACTCGACGACGAGGTGCTGCGCAAGGTGCTGCGTGAGCTCGACCTCGAAGAGCTGGCCCTGTCCGACACCCTCACCGCCCGGCTGTCGTGATCTACCGGGCCAGTTCCCCCAGCAGCTTCCAGGTGCGGCGCTGATCGTCGGCGCTGCCCAGGTCGGTCTGGGTGAACACCACCTCGGTGGCGCCGGCGTCGAAGTAGCGGCGAACCTCGGCCGCGACGGTCTCCTCGTCGCCGATCACCGCAACTTCCCCGGCCCGCGACGCGCCCGCCAGACCGATGACCCGCTGGTAGGACGGGATCCGGTCGTAGAACGCCAGTCGTTCGAGGGCAGTCGCGCGCAGCCGGTCGATGTCGGAGGTCACCACCCCGGCGACGAACGCGACGACCCGCGGGTTTCCGCCGGCGGCGGTGATGGCCGGGACGATCTCGTCGGCCAGGACCTTCGGCCCGGCCAGGAACGGCAGGGTGCCGTCGGCGAGTTCACCGGTGGCGCGCGCCGCCTGCGGGCCCCATCGCGGCGACCAGCAGCGGCACCGGGTCCGCGCCGGCGACCGCGGCCAGCGCCACTCCGATGCTCATGATCACCGGCAACGGCGGCCGGGTGGCGTGGATTCCGCGTCCCAGCTTCTGGGAGCCCTCGCCTCGACCCGGCACGCACGTCCCGCAGCTCAGTTCGGCGGCGGAGCCGCCTCACCACCCGGGCAGCTCGCACCGCCGCGGGGTTGGAGCGGCGGAGTCGCGTCAAGCGCGTCCGTTGAGCGTGGTGGGGGCCGCTACCGGCACCGCCACGCCGGCCGTGGAACCGGTTACAGGAACTGGTGCCGCACGATCGTCTGCTCGCGGCCCGGGCCGACGCCGATCGCCGACACCCGGGCCTGCGACAGCTCCTCGATCCGCTCCACGTACGCCCGCGCGTTCGCCGGCAGCTCCTCGAACGTCCGGCAGTGCGAGATGTCCTCCCACCAGCCGGGCAGCTCCTCGTAGATCGGCACGGCGTGGTGCACGTCGGTCTGCGTCATCGGCATGTCCTCGGTGCGGAAGCCGTCCACCTCGTACCCGACGCAGATCGGCACGCGCTCCAGGCCGGACAGCACGTCGAGCTTGGTGAGGAAGTAGTCGGTGATCCCGTTGACCCGCGTGGCGTACCGGGCGATCACCGCGTCGAACCAGCCGGTGCGCCGCGACCGGCCGGTGGTGACGCCGAACTCGCCGCCCGCCTTGCGCAGGTGCTCGCCCATCGCGTCGTTCAGCTCGGTCGGGAACGGGCCCGACCCGACGCGCGTGGTGTAGGCCTTGAGGATGCCGAGCACCGTCGTGATCCGGCCCGGCCCGATGCCGGAGCCGGCGCTCGCCCCGCCCGCGGTCGGGTTCGACGAGGTCACGAACGGGTAGGTGCCGTGGTCGACGTCGAGCAGCGTGCCCTGCGACCCCTCCAGCAGCACCGTCTCGCCGTTCTCCAGGGCCTTGTTCAGCTGCAGGCGCGTGTCGGCGATGCGGTGCGCGAACTTCTCGACGGCGGCCAGCACCTCGTCGGCCACCTGGTCGGCGTCCAGCGCCTTGCGGTTGTAGACCTTGACCAGCACCTGGTTCTTGAACTCCAGGGCCGCCTCGACCTTCTGGCGGAAGATCTTCTCGTCGAGCAGGTCCTGCACGCGCACGCCGACGCGGGCGATCTTGTCCTGGTAGCACGGCCCGATGCCGCGGCCGGTGGTGCCGATCTTCCGGCTGCCGAGGTAACGCTCGGTGACCTTATCGATCGCCACGTGGTAGGGCATGATCAGGTGCGCGTCGGCGGAGAG
The DNA here is from genome assembly GCF_003385175.1 of Amycolatopsis ruanii. Lineage (NCBI taxonomy): Bacteria > Bacillati > Actinomycetota > Actinomycetes > Pseudonocardiales > Pseudonocardiaceae > Amycolatopsis > Amycolatopsis ruanii. Next base: position 7,141 of record NZ_PQHY01000119.1, on the reverse strand, counting down.
CAGCAGGCGGCTGGTGTCCACGCCGCGCTTCTCCAGGCCGTCCCGCTCGTCGAGCAGCACGCCGGGGTCGACGACCACGCCGTTGCCGATCACGTTGGTCACACCCGGCGTGAGGATCCCGGACGGGATGAGGTGCAGGGCGAAGTTCTCCCCGTTCGGGAGCACGACCGTGTGACCGGCGTTGTTGCCGCCCTGGTAGCGGACGACCCACTGGACACGGTCGCCGAGCAGGTCGGTCGCCTTGCCCTTGCCTTCATCGCCCCACTGGGCACCGATGAGCACGATGGCCGGCATGTGACACTCCAGGTATTCGGCAACAGGAAATTCAGCGCAGGCAAATGCCGGTGCATGAGCGTAACGGAGGACCCGGTGGCGCGGGGAACGGTGCTGGCTTGCGGGTCTGGTTCGTCACTCGTTCGCAACGAGCCAGGGGTGCGGGAAGTGCCCGCGCGGCCCGGCCGGAACGACGTGGATCCCCTGCTCGAGGCCACTTCCGGGGAGCCGCTGATCGTCGTGGGCACGGATGCGGACCTGGCCGCGGTCGTGGTGCGAATCATGCGGAAGAACCGGTTGGGGGACACGCCGGTGGGATACGTGCCCACCGATCCGGGCTCGCCCGCGGCGCGGCTGTGGGGGCTGCCCGCGGACCCGTCGGAGGCCCTCGCGCTCGCCCGCAAGGGTGAGCCGCGGCCGCGCGTGCTCGTGCGCGACGACAGCGGCGGGGTCCTGGTGGGTGAAGCGACGATCGGTCCGGTCACCGGTGAGGCTTACTGTGACGACACGGTCGCGCTGCGTGGCTCGGCGCGGTCGTTCGTGGTCCGGCCCGGGGAGCAGGGCGTGGACGTGCGCGTGGTCCGGGGCCTGTTCCGGCGGGTCACCGAGGTGTCCGGGCGGGCCTGCCAGCTGGGCTGCCACCCGGTCGACGTCGTGCAGAACGGGGTCGCGCACCCGCGGCCGGTGTCGCGCTGGACCTGGTACCGGCACACCGAGGACCTGCTGGCGATCACTGATCGTTGACCTACTGTCGTCGGTAACTCACCCACAGGTATTGCTTTCGCCATCTTCATGTCCGACCTTCGGGAGGTCCGCACCGATCACCCGAAGGCGGCACCATGCGCATCGCCCGAAACTCGCTGATCGTCCTCGGCCTCTCGGCCCTGCTCACCACCGGCATCGCGACCGGCACCGCGGTCGCCGAACCGCCGAACATCCCGTCCGAGACCACCGCCCGCTCCGAACTGGCGGCACTGACCGTCAAGGCGGACGGCACCTCCACCGGCTACTCCCGGGACAAGTTCCCGCACTGGGACGACCAGGGCGGCAGCTGCAACACCCGCGAGGTCGTGCTCAAGCGGGACGGCACGAACGTCGTCACCGACTCCAGCTGCGCGGCCACCTCCGGCACGTGGAAGAGCCCGTACGACGGAGCGACCTGGACCGCCGCCTCCGACGTCGACATCGACCACGTCGTGCCGCTCGCCGCCGCCTGGCGGACCGGCGCGTCGGCCTGGACCACCGCCAAGCGCGAGGCGTTCGCCAACGACCTGACCAATCCGCAGCTGATCGCCGTCACCGACAACGTGAACCAGGAGAAGGGCGACAAATCGCCCGACGAGTGGAAGCCGCCGCTCACGAGCTACTGGTGCACCTACGCGAAGATGTGGATCGACGTGAAGTACGAGTGGCAGCTGACGATCGACAGCGCGGAGAAGGCGGCGCTGACCGAGATGCTGGATCGCTGCTGAGTCAAGGAATCCGCGGTTTCGCCCACCGGCTGGGAAGCACGGTTCGACCGCTGGAATCGTGCCTAGCGTTGATCTCGTGTCTCCCAGCCTCCCCGCGAAAACCCTGCCCCTCGCCGCTGCCGCCGCGCTGCTCGTGGCCGGATGCTCGTCCGGCTCGACGGCGGCGGACGCGGGACCGCCCCGGCCCGGCGGCACCCTGACGATCGCCGTCGGCTCCAACCCCGACTGCATCGACCCGCAGCAGGCCGCGACCAACGTCAGCCTCAACGTGGGCCGCCAGCTCGTCGACTCCCTCACCGACCAGGACCCGGCCACCGGCGAGATCGAGCCGTGGCTCGCGCAGCGGTGGGAGAGCAACGCCGACTCCACGAGCTTCACCTTCCACCTGCGCACCGGCGCGACCTTCGCCGACGGCACCCCGGTCGACGCCGCCGCGGTGAAGACCAGCTTCGACGGCATCAAGGCCCTCGGCGCGAAGGCGCAGCTGGGCTCCGGCTACCTCGCCGCGTACACCGGCGCCACGGTGGTCGACCCGCAGACCGTGCGGATCGACTTCTCCGCGCCGAGCGCGCAGTTCCTGCAGGCCAGCTCGACCATGTCGCTCGGTATCCTGGCGCCCGCCGCGTACGCGAAGACGCCCGATCAGCGCTGCCAGGGCGACGGGCTGATCGGCTCCGGGCCGTTCGTCTTCGAAAGCTTCAAGCAGAACGCCGGCATCATCATCGCCAAGCGCCCCGGCTACGACTGGGGCTCGTCGCTGTGGCAGCACCAGGGTGAGGCCTACCTCGACAAGGTCGACTACAAGATCGTGCCCGAGCCCGGCGTGCGCACCGGCAGCCTGCTGTCCGGCCAGCTCAAGGCGACCACCGAGGTGCAGCCGGTGGACGAGGCGCAGTTCCAGGGCGGCGGGTTCGGCACGCAGACCCGGCCCAACCCGGGCATCGTGTTCAACCTGCACGCCAACGTCACGCGCGGCGTCCTGACCGACGAGACGGTGCGCCAGGCGGCGAGCAAGGGCGTGAACCGCCAGGAGGTCGTCGACACCGTCCTGTCGCCGAACTACCGGCCGGCGAGCAGCATCCTGGCCTCGACCACCCCGCTGCACGCCGACCTGTCCGCCCAGCTCGCCTACGACCCCGCGGGCGCGGCGCGGCTGCTCGACGCGGACGGCTGGGTTCCCGGCCCGGACGGCATCCGCGTCAAGAACGGGCAGCGGCTCGCGGCGACGGTCGTGTACGCGCAGGTGTTCAACCAGAGCCAGAGCGTCCTGGAACTGCTGCAGCAGCAACTGCGCCGGATCGGCTTCGACCTGCGGCTCGAACCGCGCACCAGCGCCGAGACCCTGCAGATCCAGCAGTCCGGGAACTACGAGTTCCTCTGGTACAACGTGACCCGCGCCGATCCGGACATCCTGCGCAACACCTTCTCCACCAAGGCGGGCAACCGCAGCAGGCTCCAGCCGGGCAACCCGCTCGACGCCGCACTGGACGCGCAGGCCGCCACCGTCGCCCCGGCGGCCCGCAAGCCGGCGGCGGAGGAGGCGCAACGGCTCATCGTCGACCACGCGTACTCGATCCCGGTGTTCGAACTGACCCAGGTGGTGGCGCTCGGCCCGGACGCGCACGCGGTGAACTTCGAGGCGTCGTCGCGGTTGCAGCTGTTCGACACCTGGGTCTCGGGCTCATGACGCGGCACCTGCTGCGCCGGGCCGGCCAGGCGGTGGTCGTGCTGTGGGCGGCGTTCACGGTGTCGTTCGTGATCCTCTACCTGCTGCCGGGCGACGCGGTGCTGGCCAAGCTCGGCGGCGGGGACGCCGGCGCCACGGTGACCGCCGAGCAGCTGGCCCAGGCGCAGGCCGAGTACGGGCTGGACGAGCCGTGGCCGGTGCAGTACGGAAAGCGCTTGCTCGCCGCGCTGCACGGCGACTTCGGCACGTCCATCACCACCGGCGACAGCGCCACGCACGTGGTGCTGTCCGCGTTGCCACCGACGCTCGCGGTGGCCGGCCTGGGCTTGCTGCTGGCGGGCCTGCTCGGCGGCGGCGCGGCGCTGGCCGGCACCTACACGCGGCACCGGTGGCTGGGCAACCTGCTGCTGTCGCTGCCGCCGCTGGGGATCTCGCTGCCGGTGTTCTGGGTGGGCCTGGTGCTGATCCAGATCTTCTCGTTCCAGCTGCGGGTGCTGCCCGCGCTGGGCAACCAGGGCATGCAGTCGCTGATCCTGCCCGCGATCACGCTCGCGCTGCCCACCGGCGCGGTCATCGGTCAGGTGCTCGCCAAGAGCCTGCGCACGCAGCTCGCCGAGCCGTACGTGGAGATCGTCCGGGCCCGCGGCGCCGGGCGCGCGCGGGTCCACTTCGGACACGCGTTGCGCAACGCGGCGATCCCGGCGCTGACCATGCTGGGTGTGGTGACCGGGCAGCTGCTGGCCGGGTCGGTGGTGACGGAGACGGTGTTCTCCCGCGACGGCGTCGGCCGCGTCACCACGGCGGCGGTCAACGGGCAGGACATCCCGGTGGTGCAGGCGGTGATCGTGCTGGCCGCGTTCGTCTTCGTGGTGATCAACCTCGCGGTCGACCTGCTGTACCCGCTGCTGGACCCGCGGGTCCGCAAGGAGGCGGCCGGTGACTGAGGTCCTCGCCGTGCGGGCGGGTTTCTGGGTGCGGCGACCCGGGCTGGTGCTGTCCGTGGTGGTGTTCGCGGTGGTCGTGCTGTGGGCGCTGGTGCCGTCGGCGTTCACCAGCTACGACCCGCTCGCCGGGGTGCCGCGGGAGAAGTTGCAGGGACCGTCGGCGGCGCACCTGTTCGGCACCGACGAGACCGGGCGGGACGTGTTCGCCCGCGTCGTGCACGGCGCCGGGGCGTCGTTGCGGGCGACTCTGCTGGCGGTGCTGATCGCGCTGGTGGCGGGCTCGGTGCTCGGCCTGGTCGCCGGGGCTCGGGGCGGATGGCTCGACTCGGTGCTGATGCGGGTGATGGACGTGCTGCTCGCGATCCCGTCGATCCTGCTGTCGCTGGCGCTGGTCACCGCGCTCGGGTTCGGCACGACGAAGGTGGCGATCGCGGTCGGGGTGGCGAACGTGGCGAACTTCGCCCGGCTGATGCGGGCGGAGGTCATCCGGGTGCGGACGGGCGTGTACGTCGAGGCCGCGCGGGCGAGCGGCGTTCGGTGGTTCGGGGTGCTGACCCGGCACATCCTGCCGAACGCGCTCGGGCCGGTGGTGGTGCTGGCGGTGCTCAGCTTCGGCACCGCGGTGCTGGAGATCTCCGCGCTGAGCTTCCTCGGTTACGGCGCGACGCCGCCGTCGCCGGAGTGGGGGTCGCTGGTGTCGGCGGGGCGCGCGTACCTGGCGAGCGCCTGGTGGATGACGACGTTGCCCGGGCTGGTGATCGCCGCGGTGGTGCTGGCGGCGAACCGGTTGTCGCGGGCGCTGGACGGAGAACGGGATGAGTGAGCTGCTGGTGGTGCGGGATCTCGCCGTGTCGTACCGGGGCGTGCCCGCGGTGCGATCGGTGGACCTGACCGTACGAAGTGGACAGACGGTCGCCGTGGTCGGCGAATCCGGTTCGGGCAAGTCGACGACCGCGCACGCGGTGATCGGGTTGCTGCCGAGGGGTGGGCGGATCGTCGGCGGGTCGATCACGTTCGACGGGCGTGAGCTGACCTCGTTGTCCTCCCGGGCGTGGCGGGGCGTTCGCGGCCGGGAGATCGCGTTGGTCCCGCAGGATCCGACGGTGTCGCTGAACCCGGTCAAGCGGATCGGGGAGCAGGTCGGGGAGGCGCTGGTGATCCACGGCCTGGCGACCCGGCGGACCGCGGCCGCGGAGGCGGTGGAGTTGCTGGCGCGGGCGGGGGTTTCGCGGCCGGATCTGCGGGCGCGGCAGTACCCGCACGAGCTGTCCGGCGGGTTGCGGCAGCGGGCGCTCATCGCGGCGGCGCTGGCCGGGAAGCCGCGGTTGATCATCGCGGACGAGCCGACGAGCGCGCTGGACGTGACGGTGCAGCGGCGGATCCTCGATCACCTGGCGGAGCTGGCGGCGGCGGAGAACCTGGCGTTGTTGCTGATCACGCACGACCTCGGGGTGGCGGCGGACCGGGCGGACGAGATCGCGGTGATGTCGGAGGGGCGGCTGGTCGAACGGGCGCCGAGTGCGGAGCTGCTGGCGGCGCCGTCCCAGGCGTACACGCGCCGATTGCTGGCGGCGGCGCCGAGCCTGGCTACTGCGCCGCTGCGATCCCGGCGGCCGTCGGGGCCCGCGTTGGTGTCGGTTTCCGGGCTGCGCAAGGACTTCGGCGAGGTTCGCGCGGTGGACGACGTGTCGTTCGACATCCCGCGGGGCCAGACGCTGGCCCTGGTCGGCGAATCGGGTTCGGGCAAGTCGACGACGGCGCGGTTGGTGTTGCGCTTGGCGGAGCCGTCCGCGGGTTCGGTGGTGTTCGATGGCGTCGACGTGACGGCCGTGCGAGGTGCCGAGCTGCGGCGGTTGCGGAGGCGGATGCAGCTGGTGTACCAGAACCCGTACGCGTCGCTGAACCCGAAGCTGACGGTGGGCCAGATCGTGTCCGAGCCGCTGCGGGCCTTCCGGGCTCCCGGGAGTCCGGCTGAGCTGTTGGAGCAGGTCGCGCTCCCGGCGTCGATGCTGCGGCGCAAGCCGGCCGAGCTGTCCGGCGGGCAACGCCAGCGGGTGGCGATCGCGCGGGCCCTGGCGCTGCGCCCGGACCTGGTGGTGCTCGACGAGCCGGTGTCCGCGTTGGATGTTTCGGTGCAGGCGCAGATCCTCTCGCTGCTGGCCGGGTTGCAGGACGAGCTGGGCCTGACGTACCTGTTCATCTCCCACGACCTGGCCGTGGTGCGACAGGTGGCCGACCGGGTGGCGGTGATGCGCGCGGGAGAGGTGGTGGAGAGCGGCCCGGTGGACGAGGTGCTGCAGAGGCCCCAACACGCCTACACGAAGGACCTACTGGCATCAATCCCAGGCCGAGTGGCGGAACGAACCGGAGCTGAGCTGCGCCGGGTGGTTTGAGCCGCGGGAGTTGGGTTGTGCGGCACCGCCGCCGCTCGGCTGGCCCGTGCAGCCCCGGCCGGCCCTTGCCGCCCCGGCGCCGCATGCCGCCCGGCGCCGCATGCCGCCCGGCGCCGCATGCCGCCCGGCGCCGCATGCGGCCCCGGCCGCTCCGCCGTTCGGCTGCTAGGCCGCCCTGTGCTGCCCAGGCGGCCCATGCCTCCTCGGCTGGCCTGTGCCTTCCCAGCCCGCCCGGCGCCGCGTGCCGCTCCGCCGTTCGGCTGCTCGGCCGCCCTGTGCTGCCCAGGCGGCCCATGCCTCCTCGGCTGGCCCCGTGCTGCCCCGGTTGGCTCCTGCCACCTCAGGTGGCGCCGGGCGCCGACGGCGGGGGTG
>NZ_PQHY01000118.1:0-14970 GCF_003385175.1 Amycolatopsis ruanii | reverse complement strand
ACCCGCCCAGCCCTGGACGGCGCACAACAAACCAACACACCCGCCCCCCGGCAACGCTAAGCAACAACCCCCCGAACCACTCCCCCTCCCGCACCCGATCCCCAGCCCACATCGGTTGCCGAGCAGTCGGGTCAAGGCACGCTTTCCCGCCTTGACGCGACTTCTCGGCAACCGAACACTGAAAGATCGGGTTCGGGAGGGCACCAATCCGGGCGTAGCGAAGCGAAGCCGGCGCAGTTCAGATACGCGCGTAGCGCCTCGCGACCACAACCCGCCGCTGCACAACATTCCCCAGAGCCGCCTGCACCGAAGCCTCCGCCAGCCCGGCCAGCTCCCGCCGATCCGCGGCCCGCCCGGGCGCGATCTCCCCGCACACCGTCACTTCCAGCACCAGGCCGCGCAGCGCCGCGACCCGCTTCAGCGAGTCGATCAGCGATTCCGGTCCGATGAACGCCGGCTGGGTCGTCTCGCGGCCGTCGGCCATCCGGTAGCGCAGCGCGAGCGGCCGCACCGGGACCCCGGCGTCGATCGCGGCCTGGAAGGTCGCCGGTCGGAACCGGCCGGACGCCAGCCCGCACCACGTGGTGCCCTCGGGTGTGACGTTGACCAGCGAACCCCCGCGCAGCGCCGCGGCCAGGCCGTCGATCGTGCCCGGCAGGGTGGACAGCCGTTCCCGGTCCAGGAAGATGCTGCCGCCACGCGCGACGAGCGTGCCCAGCACCGGCCAGCCCGCGATCTCCTTCTTCGCCAGCGCGCGCATCGGCCGGACCGCGTTGACCGCCACGATGTCCAGCCACGAGATGTGGTTGTTCACCACCAGCGCACCGCGGCCACCGCCGTCCAGCGGCTCACCCCGGACCACCAGCCGCACCCCGAACGCCCGCAGCACACCGCGGAACACCCGGCGCGCCAACGGTTCCCGCAACCGCGGCACGAACAGCGCCGGCAGGGCGGCGAAGGCCAGCAGCACCACGGCGGCAGCAGCGGTGAACCGCAGCGCGCGCCGCGCTGCGCCGACCGTCGGGGCGCCCGGCGTCAGGCACCCGTTCCCGCACGGCGAAGCCGGCATCCAGGGGTGGCTCATGCCTGGTGCCCGAGGAAGAACTTCAGGTAGCGCTCGTCCATCCGCTGCAGGTCGAGCAGGGTGAAGAAGTCGGCGACGCCGAAGTCCGGGTCGTGCGCAGGCGGGCCGCAGACCTTGGCGCCGAGCCGCGTGTAGCCCTTGATCAGCGGCGGCAGCACCGACCGCGTCGGCCGCGCGATACCGGCGTCCGGCCAGGGGTTGAGCGGCCAGACGCGCTGCGACTCGGGCGCGTAGTGCTTGGCGCGCAGCACGTCCCACACGCCCGCGGCGTAGGAACCGCCGTCGGTGAGCGGCACCGAGGCGCAGCCGCCGAGGTAGCGGTGGCCGGACAGCAGCATGTACCGCCCGATGCCGGCCCACACCAGGCTCACCACGGCGCCGGAGCGGTGGTCGGGGTGCACGCACGAGCGGCCGGTCTCGACCAGCGAACCCCGCAGCCCGGCGAGGTTGGACAGGTCGAACTCGGTCTCGGCGTACAGGCCGCCGGCCCGTTCGGCGCGTCCCGGCGGGAGCATCCGGTAGGTGCCGACGATCTCGCCGGTGTTGTCGTCGCGCACCACGAGGTGGTCGCAGAACTCGTCGAACTCGTCGGCGTCCAGGCCGGGCGCGGAGTGCAGCCGGGCACCCATCTCCTCGGCGAAGACCTGGTAGCGGAGTCGTTGGGCGGCAACGACTTCCTCGTTGTCGTAGGCGACGAGGAGGGAGTACCGGGCAGCGCCCTCGGGCAGCTGGCCGTCCTGGCTGTCGGTGCTGACGAGCAACTGGGACCGCGTCATGTGTGTAGGTGTACCGGCGGGAAGGAAACCGCCAGGAGGTTCATCGCGTGACCACCTCGTGCACGTTGGATGAACCACGGGTTCTCAGGGTTCTCTCAGGAAGCCGGGCGTGACGAGGCTCAAGTCTTGAGATCCACTCGATCGGGGTATGGCCCCACGGAACGTGGTGCCGAACGGAAGTGAGAGGGATGTCCGGCAGCTGGATGCGGATCGTGGTGGCGCTCGGTGTGGCGGCGTTGGTGTTCGGCCTGTTCCTGGCGGTCGAGTACGTGCTGCGGCGGGTTCTGCGACGGCTCGGGCAGCGCGCGACCCTGCTGGGTGAGCTGGCCGAGTACATCCACCGGCCGCTGCGCTGGTTCGGCGCGATGGTCGTCCTGCGCATCACCGTGCTCGTCGCGTTGCCCACCGGATCGTGGCGCGCCGTCACGTCGCACCTGCTGACGCTGGCGCTGATCGGGACCGGGGCGTGGCTGCTCGCGGGCGTGCTGACCGCGATCGAGCAGACGATGCTCACCCGCTGGCGCGTCGACGTGGCCGACAACCGGCACGCGCGGCGCATGCAGACGCAGATCCGGCTGGTGCGGCGGGTGATCGTGGCGGCGGTCGCGGTGCTCGCGCTGGGCGCGATGCTGATGACGTTCCCCGGGCTGCGCACGGCGGGCACCAGCCTGCTCGCCTCGGCCGGGGTCATCGGCGCGATCGCCGCTCTGGCCGCGCAGTCGTTGCTGGGCAACGTGTTCGCCGGCCTGCAGATCGCGTTCAGCGACGCCATCCGGCTGGACGACGTGGTGATCGTGGAGAACGAGTGGGGCCGGGTGGAGGACATCACGCTGACCTACCTGGTGGTGCACCTGTGGGACGACCGGCGGCTGGTCATCCCGACCGCGCAGTTCATGTCGCAGCCGTTCGAGAACTGGACCCGCCGCGACGCCGCGCTGCTCGGGACGGTCGAGCTGGACGTGGACTGGACGATGCCGGTCGACGAGATGCGTGACGAGCTGCGGCGGATCCTGGAGTCGACCGACCTGTGGGACGGCCGGGTGAGCGTGCTGCAGGTGACCGACGCGACGCACACCCTGGTGCGGGTGCGGGCACTGGTGAGCGCGGTGGACGCGCCGACGCTGTGGGACCTGCGCTGCCTGGTGCGGGAACGGCTGGTGCACTGGGTGCGCGGCAAGCACCCCTACGCGGTGCCGCGGCTGCGCGCCGAGCAGGTGCCGAGCACGCCCGCGCGCCCCGTCGAGGAACCCACGCCGGACCACGACGCCCGCGTCTTCGGCGACAGCGTGGACGGCCTGGTGCGCGAGCACGCGTTCAACGGCCCGCGAAAGACCTGACACGACGAAGGGCCACCGCCGGAAACCCGGCGGTGGCCCCTGCCTCGGGCGAGCGTCAGCTCTTGCGCTTGGTGACCTCTTCGGTCAGCTGCGGCGCGACGTTGAACAGGTCGCCCACCACACCGAAGTCCGCGATCTCGAAGATCGGCGCCTCGGGGTCCTTGTTGACCGCGACGATCGTCTTCGAGGTCTGCATGCCGGCCCGGTGCTGGATGGCCCCGGAGATGCCCAGCGCGACGTACAGCTGCGGCGAGACCGTCTTACCGGTCTGCCCCACCTGGAACTGCGCCGGGTAGTAGCCGGAGTCGACCGCGGCACGCGAAGCGCCGACAGCCGCGCCGAGCGAGTCGGCCAGCTTCTCCACGACCTCGAACTTCTCGGCCGACCCGACACCGCGCCCACCGGACACCACGATCGTGGCCTCGGTCAGCTCGGGGCGGTCACCACCGACGACCGGCTCCACGCCGGTGATCTTCGCGGACTTGGCGGCGTCCACCGCGGGCAGCTCGACGGCCTCCTCGGCCGCCGCGCCCTCGGCCTGCGACGCCTCGACCGCACCCGGGCGCACCGAGATGATCGGCAGGCCCTGCGCCTTGGACTTCACCGAGTACGCGCCACCGAAGATGGACTGCTCCACGGTGCCGTCGGAGTTCACGCCCACGGCGTCGTAGATCAGGCCGCCGCCGACGCGGATCGCCAGGCGGCCGGAGACCTCCTTGCCCTCGGCGGACGCGGTGACGATCACCGCCGCCGGGGAGGTCTGCTCGACCAGCTTGGCCAGCGCGTCGACCTTCGGGGTCACCAGGTAGTTCGCGGCGTCCTCGGACTCGGCCACGTACACCTTCTGGGCACCGTAGGCGCCCAGCTGCTCCTTGAACTTGCCGGCGGTGCCCGGGGCACCGACGACGACGGCCGACGGCTCGCCCAGCTCGCGGGCGGCGGTCAGCGCTTCGAACGTGGTCTTCTTGAGCTCGCCGTTCAGGTGGTCGACGAGAACCAGAACTTCAGCCATTGCTCCGTTGCTCCTGCCTCAGATGATCTTCTGGCCGACCAGGTACTCGGCGATCTTGCTGCCGCCGTCACCCTCGTCCTCGACGCGCTCACCCGCGGTGCGCGGGGGCTTCGGGGCCGCTTCGACCACAGTGGACAGCGCGCTGCCGAGGCCGACCGCACCCGCGTCGACGCCGAGGTCGGCGATCGTCAGGGTCTCCACCGGCTTCTTCTTCGCGGCCATGATGCCCTTGAAGGACGGGTACCGCGGCTCGTTGATCTTCTCGGTGACGCTCACCAGCGCGGGCAGGTTCGCCTCGAGGTGGGTCAGGCCGTCGTCGGTCTCCCGGTCGGCCTTGACGGTGCCGCCCTCGACGGTCAGCGACCGCACCTGGGTCAGCTGCGGCAGGCCGAGCAGCTCGGCGAGCATCGCGGGCACGGCGCCGGCGCGGCCGTCGGAGGCCTCGTTGCCGGCGATGACCAGGTCGTAGCCCTCGACCTTGCCGACGGCGGCGGCGAGCACCTTGGCGGTGGCCACGGCGTCGGAGCCGTGCAGGGCCTCGTCCGAGACGTGGATGGCCTTGTCCGCGCCCATCGACAGGGCCTTGCGGATGGCGTCGGTCGCGCGGTCCGGGCCCACCGAGATCACGGTGACCTCGCCCTCGCCGGCTTCCTTGATCTTCAGCGCTTCTTCGACCGCCTTCTCGTTGATCTCGTCGAGAACGGCGTCGGCGGACTCGCGGTCGAGCGTGTGGTCACCGTCGGAGAGCTTGCGCTCCGAGTAGGTGTCCGGCACCTGCTTGACCAGGACAACAATGTTCGTCATTGGTCCCCTTCGACCTCCCTGAACCAGCCTTTACTGGTCGGTAGCGTAGGGAGATTCGGCCGCCGACGCGCCCCGAGGTGACGGCATTCACCCGGAATCCCGATTTATCGGGACGATCGTTCAGCTTTATCTCCGATACGCCCAGGCTACTCCAAGTGGCGGCTTGCGCGGACGGGTTACCCCGATCGAGCTTTCGGTCTAACCTCACTTCCCGTGCCCAACCACGTCGCCGTAGTCACCGACTCGACCGCTTCGTTGCCCGAGCAGCTCCGGAAACAGTGGGACATCACCGTCATCCAGCTCCAGCTGCGGGTCGGGGACCAGGTCGACGAGGAGAACCGGTTCGACCGGGGCGAGCTGACCCAGGCGCTGAGGTCCGGGCAGCGGGTCAGCACCAACCCGCCCGATCCGGGCGCCTTCTTCTGGGCCTACCAGGACGCCGCCGCCTCCGGCGCGAGCGCGATCGTCAGCCTGCACATCTCCCAGCGCATGTCGGCCACGCTGCTGGCCGCGCGCGAGGCCGCGCAGCAGGTCCAGATCCCGGTGTACCCGGTGGACAGCGGCACGACCGGCATGAGCCTCGGCTTCGCGGTGCTGTCCGCGGCACGGGCGGCCGCGGCGGGCGGACGGGTCGAGCGGGTGATCGAGGCGGCGCAGCGCAGGTTCTCCACCAGCAGCGAACTGCTCTACGTGGACACGCTGGAGTACCTGCGCCGGGGCGGGCGGATCGGCGGCGCGGCCGCGCTGCTGGGCACCGCGCTGTCGATCAAGCCGTTGCTCACGGTCCGTGACGGCGAAGTGGCCCCGCTCGCGCGAGCCGCCGGCAGCAGGCGCGCGCTGGCCAAGCTCGTCGACCTGGCTGCCGAGCGGGCCGGCAGCCTGCCCACCGACCTGGCGATCTCCTGCTTCCGCCCCACCGAACGCGAGCTGATGCTGGTGCAGCAGCTGCGCGACCGGATCCCCCACGTCACGGAGCTGAGCATCGTCGAGGCCAGCACGGTGATCGGCGCACACGTCGGGCCGGGTGCGCTGAGCATCACGGTCTCCCCGGCTTAGCGCAGGAACCACCGGGGTACTCCGTCCGTTGACCGGGTGACGAAACCGGCATACCGCCCTGGAGGACGGAATGGCTTCGCTGTTCAACAAGATCGCCCGATTCGCGAAATCCCCGCAGGGCAAGCGCGCCATCCGGCAGGCCCAGCAGTTCGCCAACGACCCCCGCCGCCGCGCTCAGGCCAGGTCGGCCATCGCCCGGCTCAAGGCACGCGTGAGCGGGCACGGTCGCCGTCCGTACTGACCCGTTCCGGCAGCAGCACGACCGCCAGCGCCAGCAGGGCCAGGCCGGGCAACGAGACCGCGTTGAGCACCTGGTCCAGCGGCGGGAACACGTGCAGGTGCATCAGGTGGTAGATCGCGTGCGGCACCGAGAACACCAGCCACGCGACGCCGGCCAGGCGCGCGGCGGTCGTGGTCCGGACGACGATCGCCCCGACGGCGAGCGCGCCCAGCGCCAGGAACATCGAGCCCACGTCGCGGACCAGGTGCTCGTTGTAGGGGCCGTCCAGCGAGACCCAGCTGGGCCGGATTCCCGGGAAGTCGCCGTAGAAGCTCTCCGGCAGGACCGCCGCCCAGAAGCCCACCACGAGGCCGGTGAGGGCGAGCAGCGTCAGTATCGCGAGTCGCATGCCATGCGGACTACACGGCCGACCGGAACGTGACAGCCCCCGAGTTGTTGGATCGTTTCCCCCGGAACCGCAACGGAGTACTTCACTCACCCGATAGGGTTACGCCTCAGCTCGCACTGTTGCTACTGAGGGGAGCCGTCACCGTGCACACGGCTACGAGCATCCGGGATGACCAGCACGTCCAGCCGGACCTCCGCCGCTTCGCCTCGGGCCCCTTCGACAGCAGACCCCTGGCCACCGCCGCCGAGGGCGACCTCGACGTGCGCCTGTTCCGCACCACGTACCTCCCGTCGTTCGTGGCGAGCGAGGCCCTGGAGGAAAATTCCCGACCGGTCGCCAAGGACCTCGCCTGGCTGCGGCTGACGACGCCCGGCGGCGTCCCGACCGCGCTCGGCGTGCTGACGATCGGGCGCGACCCGAGCGCGCACGTGCCCGGCGCCTACGTCCAGTTCGTCCGCTACCAGGGCCTCGACCCCGACGCTCCGGTCGCGGACCAGCAGGAACTGCGCGGCAACCTGGTGGAGACGGCGGTGCGGCTGAGCGCGCTGCTCAGCGGCCACCTGCGGACGCGGCTCACCGACGGCGACGGCTTCCGCGAGGAGCAGCTGCCCGACTACCCGCTGGAGGCGCTGCGGGAGACGTGCATGAACGCGGTCATGCACCGCGACTACGAGACCTCCCACGCGCCGGTGCGGATCACCTGGTTCGACGACCGCATCGAGGTGACCAACCCGGGCGGCCCGTACGGCCAGGTCCGGCCGGACAACTTCGACCGCGTGCACGACTACCGCAACCCGAACCTGGCCCGCGCGATGAAGGCGCTGGGCTACGTCAACCGGTTCGGCCGCGGGATCTTCCGGATCCGCTCGGCCATGGCGAAGGCGGGCAATCCGGTGCCCGAGTTCCGCGTCGACTCCTCGTCGTGGTCGGTCGTGCTGCGGAAGTGGCCCTGAACCACCCAGTAGTGTCGCCGGGGTGAGTACGTCGCGCGCCGAAGCACTGCACCTGACCGGGGAACGCACGGTCCCGGGCATCGCCGAGGAGAACTACTGGTTCCGGCGGCACGAAGCGGCTTATCACGCGCTGCTGCCGTGGTGCGCGGACGCCGTGGTGCTGGAGGCCGGCTGCGGTGAGGGTTACGGCGCCGGGCTGATCGCCTCGGCTGCGAAGTCGGTGCTCGCGCTCGACTACGACCAGCCGACGACCGAGCACGTCGCGCGGAGTTATCCCCAGGTGTGGACGGCCCGGGGAAACCTGGTCCACCTGCCGCTGCGGGACGGCGCGATCGACGTGGTCGCGAACTTCCAGGTCATCGAGCACCTGTGGGACCAGGACGCGTTCCTGGCGGAATGCCGTCGCGTGCTGCGGCCGGGCGGGCGGCTGCTGGTGACCACGCCGAACCGGCTCACGTTCACCCCGGACAGCGACACGCCGCTGAACCCGTTCCACACCAGGGAACTCGCGGCGGACGAGCTGGATTCGCTGTTGCGGGAGGCGGGTTTCCACGTGGAGCTGCTGCACGGCCTGCACCACGGGCCGGGGGTGCGCGCGCTGGACGCCCGCTACGGCGGGTCGATCATCGACGCGCAGCTGGAGGTCGTGATGGGACACCTGCCCGGGCAGGCGCCGTGGCCGCCGGAGCTGCTGGCCGACATCGCGGCGATCCGCGCCGCGGACTTCGAGATCCACGGCGAACGGGTGGACGCGAGCCTGGACCTGGTCGCGGTGGCGGTGCGGCCGTGACCGGCGAGGGGACGTTCTGCCTGGTGCTGCACAGCCATCTGCCGTGGCTGCCGCACCACGGGTCGTGGCCGGTCGGCGAGGAGTGGCTGTACCAGGCGTGGGCGCACTCGTACCTGCCGGTGGTGGACCTGCTGCGGCGGTTCGCGGCCGAGGGCAGGCGGGACGTGCTGACGCTCGGCGTGACGCCGGTGCTCGCGGCCCAGCTGGACGATCCGTACGCGCTGCGGGCGTTCCACGAGTGGCTCGGGCACTGGCAGTTGCGGACCGTGCAGGCCGGGACGCTGTGGCGGGACGACCCGTTGCTGCGGGAGCTGGCCGCGGTGGAGTACCGCACGGCGACGCGGTCGCTGGAGGACTTCGAAACCCGGTGGCGGCACGGGTTTTCCCCGGTGCTGCGGTCCCTTGTGGACTCCGAGGTGATCGAGCTGCTCGGTGGCCCGTACGCGCATCCCTTCCAGCCGTTGCTCCAGCCGCGGGTGCGGTCGTTCATGTTGCGCGGTGGCCTGGCGGACACGGCGGTGCGGATCGGGCACCGTCCGGCGGGGATCTGGGCGCCGGAGTGCGGTTACGCGCCGGGCATGGAGGAGGATTACGCGGCGGCCGGCGTGCGGCGGTTCCTGGTCGACGGTCCGTCGCTGCACGGGGACACGGCGTTCGCGCGGCCGGTGGGTTCGTCGGACGTGCTGTGCTTCGGGCGGGATCTGGAGGTCACCTACCGGGTGTGGTCGCCGCGGGCGGGCTATCCGGGTCACGCGAACTACCGGGATTTCCACACGTGGGCGCACGAGGTGGGGCTGAAGCCGTCGCGGGTGACGGGCAAGCAGGTGGAGCCGGCGGACAAGGCGCCGTACGACCCGGCGCTGGCGGCGGACACGCTGCGGACGCACGTGAAGGATTTCGTGGAGACGGTGGTCTCGCGGCTGCGTGCGTTGCGGGCGCAGCACGGCCGCGAGGCGCTGGTGGTGGCGGCTTACGACACGGAGTTGTTCGGCCACTGGTGGCACGAGGGCCCGGCGTGGCTGGAAGGCGTGTTGCGGGCGCTGCCGGAGGCGGGCGTGCGGGTGACGACGCTGCGGGGCGCGGTTTCGGCCGGCCTGGTCGGTTCGCCGGTGGAGTTGCCCGCGTCGTCGTGGGGTTCGGGCAAGGACTGGCGCGTCTGGGACGGCGAGCAGGTGGCGGACATGGTGGCGGACAACGCGGCGTTGCAGGAGCGGCTGCTGGCCGTGCCGCGTTCCGGCGCTCGCGACCGAGTGGCGGACTGGGCGGTCGGCGAGGCGATGATGGCCCTGTCGAGCGACTGGGCGTTCATGGTGACGAAGGATTCGGCGGCGGACTACGCCCGCCGGCGGGCCGCCGTGCACACCGCGCGCTTCGACGAGCTGGCGAGCTGGATCGGCCGGGGCCCCCTCCCGGCGGACCTGGAGCGCCGAGCCCGCCAGGACAACCCATTCGGCCAGCTGGACGCGCGGCAGCTCTGACGCGGGGCAGCAGCTCGCGCTGACGCCCCGCGGTCAGCCCCCCACCGACCCGACTCGGCCGCACACTCCGAACACCAGCCGGCCCCACGGCAACTCCGCCCGGGCGGCACTCCCCGCAGCCGCACCCAGCACCCCGCGCCCATTCCCACCACCCAGCTCCGCCGCCCGTCCGGGCGCTCGCGCACCACGGGCACCGCAGGTCACCAGCGGCGTTACCCCCGACCAACCCACCTTCGGCCCCCCGTGCTCCAAGCCGGCGCAGTGCGCGCCCACCTCACCCCATCCCCCCAGCCCCGCACCTTGTGATCGAGATCACTCCCGAACATACGGGGTCTTCGGGCGGTTCAGTTCTTAGTTGACCAGTGAGTAACCTCCTGTCATGCGCGTGCTGATGCTGTCCTGGGAGTACCCGCCCGTCGTGGTCGGCGGGCTGGCCCGTCACGTGCACGCGCTGGCCCGGCATCTCGTCCGGGACGGGCACGAGGTCGTGGTCCTCTCGCGGCATCCGGCCGGCACCGACGCGCACACGCACCCCACGACGGATCTGGTGGTCGAAGGCGTGCGCATCATCCGCGTCGCCGAGGATCCGATGCACGTGACGTTCGAGCGGGACCTCGTGGCGTGGACCCTGGCGATGGGCCACGGCATGGTGCGCGCGGGGCTCGAGCTGGCGCGGTCGTGGCAGCCGGACGTCGTGCACGCCCACGACTGGCTCGTGGCGCACCCGGCGATCAGCCTGGCGGGCGCGCTCCGGCGGCCCCTGGTCGGGACGATCCACGCGACCGAGGCCGGCCGGCACTCGGGGTGGCTGTCGCAGCCGTTGAACCAGCAGGTGCACTCCGTGGAGTGGTGGCTGGCGAACCGGTCGGACGCGCTGATCACGTGCTCGCAGGCGATGCGCGCCGAGGTCGCGAAGCTGTTCGAGGTGTCGGCGGAGGACATCACGGTCATCCACAACGGCATCGAGGAACGCGGCTGGCAGGTCGCGGCGGACGAGGTCGCACGGGCGCGGGAGAAGTACGCGCCGGGTGGTGAGCCGCTGCTGTTGTTCTTCGGGCGTCTGGAGTGGGAGAAGGGCGTCCAGGACCTGGTGTCGGCGCTGCCGAAGATCCGGCGCGCGCATCGCGGGACGCGGCTGGTGGTCGCCGGGCGGGGGCGGCACCTGGACGAGCTGGTCAAGCAGGTGCGGCGGATGCGGATGCAGCACGCGGTCGAGTTCGCCGGGCACCTGCGGGACCGCGAGTTGCGGGCGGTGCTGGCGGCGGCGGACGCGGTCGTGCTGCCGAGCCGGTACGAGCCGTTCGGGATCGTCGCCCTGGAAGCGGCGGCCGCGCGCGCGCCACTGGTGGCTTCGACGGCCGGTGGGCTGGGCGAGGTCGTCGTCGACGGGGTCACCGGACTGTCGTTCGCGCCCGGGGACGTGGCCGCACTGACGGCGGCGGTGAACTCGGTGCTGCGGGACCGCGAGGCCGCGGAGAGCCGCGCGCGGACGGCGCAGGCCCGCCTCGCCGACGACTTCGACTGGGCCCGCATCGCGGCGACGACCGCGGAGGTCTACCGCAAGGCGCGCATCCGCGACCACGGCGAGCTGGGACGCCCGAAGATCCCGACGGGTAACGTGCTGAACCCCGAGCCGCCGACCGTGGCCGCGAAGCCCGCCACTCGCCAGCGCGCCGCACGCGGAACTGCCGCCGGCACAAGGAAGTCCGCCCGCTGAGCGGTTCGTGGGCGCAAGGCCGCCCGCGGCCGTTCGGCAACTGGGTCGGTGAACCACTCGCCGAGAGGCGGCGTTGCGCGGGCAGGCCACCGCACGTACGAAGTGGACGGCCGGTTCGCACACGGCCGCGCCGATCGAGTCCGGGCGGTCAGAACACCGGGAGCGGCTGGCCGCGCTCGGCTTCTGAGCGGGGGCCGAAGTTGCGGCGCTCGGATTCGGTGATCGGGGTGTCGTTGATGCTCGCCTCGCGGCGGCGCATCAGGCCGTTCTCCGTGAATTCCCAGAGTTCGTTGCCGTAGCTGCGCCACCACTGGCCACCGGCGTCGCGGCATTCGTACTGGAAGCGCACGGCGATCCGGTTGCCGCGAAAGCCCCACAGTTCCTTGCGCAGCGCGTAGTCCAGTTCGCGATCCCACTTCCGGCGCAGGAACTCGACGATCGCGTCGCGGCCGATGACGTGCTGGTCGCGGTTTCGCCAGACCGAGTCCGGGGTGTAGGCCGGCGCGACCTTTTCCGGGTCCCTGGTGTTCCAGGCGTCCTCGGCGGCCTGGACCTTCTGGGCGGCAGTGGTCTCGTCGAAGGGCGGGAACGGCGGGCGGTCGGACACGGGGGCTCCTCCACGTTCGGAGAACGAGCGTTCTCCACTGGTGCGCTACCCTAGAGAACGAACGTTCTCCACGCAAGGACCGGGTGTGATGGACCACGACGAAGCACGGGCGAAGCTGCTCGACACGGCTGAGGAGCTGTTCTACGCGCGGGGTATCCAGGCGGTGGGCATGGACGCGATCCGGTCGGGGTCGGGCGTGTCGCTGAAGCGGTTGTACCAGTGCTTCCCGGCGAAGAGCGACCTCGTCGAGGCCTACCTGCGCCGCCGGGATGAGCGGTGGCGCAGGTCGCTCGCGGAGTACGTCGGGGCCCAGCCACCGGCCGAGGCGGTGCCGGCGGTGTTCGACTGGCTGCGGCAGTGGTTCAGCGAGGACGATTTCCGGGGGTGTGCGTTCATCAACTCCTTCGGCGAGCTCGGGGAGGGGGCGCCGGGGGTCGCGCGGGTGGTGCGGGAGCACAAGGACCTGGTGCGGGATTACCTGCGGACCGTGGCCGGTTCCGACGAGCTCGGCGACCAGATCTTCGCGCTACTCGAAGGCGCGACGGTGATCGCGGGCATCACCGGCGACCCCGGTGCGGCCGACAGAGCGAAGGCCGCGGCGGAGACCTTGGTGCGAGCCGCTTCCACGAGGTGAGAAGGCGTCTCGGGGCAGCCCGAGGCAGAGGTGACGGCAACCTGCCTAGACGAGCAGCACTGACGACAAGCGCCGATGGCCACCTGGCGAGGGGCCTGGGGGTTCACGTGGGCGTTCTTTCCCGGGGCGCCACCGGGAGCATCTTCGGTGGACACTGCCCGAAGACACCGCGCGGGGACTACCAGTTGCGTCGCGCCGTGGGGCAACTCGGCGGACATCATCGGAGGGACACTTCGGGAGCGACCACGACAAGCACCACTCAGGAGGCTACGCCTGAGGGGCTACGCCTCGATACGCCCCGCGCGGTGCCCCAAGCTGCACCGGCCGAGTGGTACCGGCCGACCGGGCCGGGCGAAGGGGCCGCCCGAAGGGCGCCGACCACACCTGCACTACCGGAGGGGTGCCGACCGTATCGGCGCCGCCCGAGTGGCGCCGCCCGAGTGGCACCGGCCGTACCGGCACCGCCCGTGGGGTCCTGCCCGAAGTGCGCTGGCCGCACCGGCACTGCCGGGGGCACCGGCCGCACCCGTGCCGCCCGACCGGCACCGCCCGAAGGGCGCTGCCGCAACGGCACTGCCTGAGCGGTGCCAGTGCGGCCAGAGTGGAACCGGCCGAGGGGCGTCGGCCGCACGGGCGCCTCCGAGGGGTGCCACCTAAGCGGGGCCGGTGAAGGCCCACCCCGAGAGGTACAGGCAGAGCCGTGCAGGGCGACGAGTCCGCCCGAGTGCTGCCTCCGGGGCGCCGCCTGCGCGGCCTCATGAGGAACCACCCGAGTCATGCATGCTGAGCGGTCCAAGCCCCGCGGCGTCGGCCGAACCGTGCCTAGGAGAGGTCCCGGCCGAACCCGTGCACGCCAAGCGATGCAGGCTGAACCGTGCTGCCCGAGCCCACGCAGGCCGAGGCGTGCAAGGGCAAGCCATGCTTAGCCGAGCCGTACGAAAGCCAGCCGTGCAGGCTGTGCGGGGCGAGGGCGATCCGTACAGGGTGCGTGGTGCCGTCCGAGCCGTACAGGCCAAGCTCTACAGGCCAAGCCTCGCGAAGGTCAGTCGCCGAAGCCCGAGCCGCGCGAAGGCCGGCCGTACGAGGCCGCGCCGTGCAAGGCCGCGTGCGGGCCGAGCCGTACGAGGACGAGCCGTCCGAATGCGAGGCATCCGAAGGCGAGCGGTGTGAGGGCGAGCAGCGCGAAGGCCAACCGTGCGAAGGCCAGCTGAGCCCTGCGGGGAGAGCGGCGCAAGGCCGAGCTGTGCGAAGACCAGCCGCGCGACGCCGAGCCGCGCGAAGTTGAGCCATGCGAAGGCGAGCCGCACGAAGGTGAGCCATCGGAAGGCCAGCCGTACGAGGGCGAGCCGTCCGAAGGCCAGCCGTATGAAGCCGAGCCGTGCTAGGGCGAGCCGCGCAGGCCGAGCCGTGTGAAGGCGAGGCGTACGGAGGCGAGTTGTGCGGAGGGAGCCGAGCAGGCTGAGCCGTGCTAGGGCGAGCCGCGCAGGCCGAGCCGTGCGCAGGCGAGGCGTGCGAGGGCGAGCCGCGCGAGGCCGAGCCATGCGAAGCCGAGCCGTGCGAAGGCGAGCCGTGCGAGGGCGAGCCGGCGCGGGCCGAGCTGTACGAGCCCGCGCGGGCCGAGCCGTCCGGAGGTGAGTTGTGCGAGGTGAGCGGCGCAAAGGCAAGCCGCGCGGAGGCGAGCCGTGCGAAGCCGAGCCATGCGAAGCCGAGCCATGCGAAGCCGAGCCATGCGAAGCCGAGCCATGCGAAGCGGAACCGTGGAAGGCGACCTGTGCGAAGGCGAGCCGTGCGAGGCCGAGCCGCGCGAGGCCGAGCCCGCCGCGCGAAGCCGAGCCGTGCGAAACGGAACCGTGGAAGGCGAGCCGTGCGAAGGCGAGCCGTGCGGGGGGTGAGTTGTGCAAGGGCGAGCCGTGCGGAGGTGAGTGTGCTGGGGTGAGTTGTGCTGGGGCGGGCGCGCGCCTGGGCGGGGTCGGCGCGCCCCAGGGTGGATTGGGCGTGCGCCAGGGCGGAGTGGGCGTGCGCCGGGGCGGAGTGGGCGCGCCCCAGGGTGGATTGGGCGTGCGCCGGGGCGGGGTGCGCGCGCCAAGGCGGAG
>NZ_PQHY01000117.1:0-15159 GCF_003385175.1 Amycolatopsis ruanii | reverse complement strand
TGCAGAACTCGCCCACGTGAGCGTGGGACGCGCGGGCGGGGGCGCAGAACTCGCGCGAGTCCCACGCTCACGTGGGCGAGTTCTGCATTCGGGCGCGCGAGTCCCGCGCTACAGCTCCAGGAGCATGCGTGTGTTGCCGAGCGTGTTCGGCTTCGCGTAGGGGAGTTCGAGGAACTCGGCCACACCCGGGTCCACCGAGCGGCGCATCTCTTCGTACACCGAGCTCGGCACCGGCGTGCCGTCGATCTCGGTGAACCCGTGCCGCGCGAAGAAGCTCGTCTCGAAGGTGAGCACGAAGATCCGACGCAGCCCCAGTTCCCGCGCCAGCGTGATCAGCTGCGCGACCAGCCGGTGCCCGATCCCCTGCCCGCGCATCCGCTTGTCGACCGCGACCGTGCGGATCTCGGCCAGGTCCTCCCACAGCACGTGCAGCGCGCCGCAGCCGACGATGTCACCGTTCTCGCCGCCGATGTCCGCGACCCAGAACTCCTGCATGTCCTCGTACAGCGTGACGAGCGACTTCTCCAGGAGCACGCGCCCCGCGTCCGCGTCCACCAACGCCTTGATCTTGCGGACATCCGAGATCCGGGCCCGCCGGATCTCGACGGAACTGGAAGGATCACCGTGCACCGATCGACCGTATCGGGGCGCGGGCGGGCCTGTCGCGGTGGGTTCGGCCACGCCCGCGCGCGCCAGCTACCCTGAGTGTCGTGTCTTCTGCCGCCACCGAGTCCTCCGGCCGTCGTGTCTCCCTGCTGACCCTGGGCTGCGCCCGCAACGAGGTGGACTCCGAGGAGCTGGCCGGCCGGCTCGCCGAAGGGGGCTGGGAGCTGGCCGACGAACCCGAGGGCAGCGACGTCATCGTCGTCAACACCTGCGGCTTCGTGGAGTCGGCGAAGAAGGACTCGGTGGACACGCTGCTGGCCGCCGCGGACACCGGCGCGAAGGTCGTCGCGGTCGGCTGCATGGCCGAGCGCTACGGCGCCGAGCTGGCCGAGAGCCTGCCGGAGGCTCATGCGGTCCTCGGCTTCGACCACTACCACGACCTCGCCGCCCGCCTGGACGACGTCGCCGCCGGGCGCACCATCGCCTCGCACACTCCGGCCGACCGCCGCAAGCTGCTCCCGATCACCCCGGTCGAGCGCGCCGCGGCCACCGAGGACGTGTCGATCCCCGGCCACGGCTGGGGGCCCCGCGTGCTGCGCAGCCGGCTGTCCGACTCGCCGGTGGCGGCGCTGAAGATCGCCTCGGGCTGCGACCGCCGCTGCTCGTTCTGCGCGATCCCGTCGTTCCGCGGCTCGTTCGTCTCCCGCCACCCGGACGAGATCCTCGCCGAGGCCGCGTAGGTGGTCGGCCAGGGCGTCAAGGAGCTGTTCCTGGTCAGCGAGAACTCCACCTCGTACGGCAAGGACCTCGGCCGCGCCCTGGGCGGCACCCGCGCCCTGGAGCTGCTGCTGCCGAAGCTGGCCGGCATCGAGGGCATCGAGCGGGTGCGGGTGTCCTACCTGCAGCCGGCCGAGACGCGCCCGGACCTGGTCCGCGCGATCGCGACCACCCCGGGCGTGGCGCCCTACTTCGACATGTCCTTCCAGCACTCCAGCGAGACCGTGCTGCGCCGGATGCGCCGGTTCGGCTCCACCAAGTCGTTCCTCGCGCTGATCGAGCAGATCCGCGAGTACGCGCCGGAGGCGGGCATCCGCAGCAACGTGATCGTCGGCTTCCCCGGGGAGACCGAGGACGACGTCGCCGAGCTGGAGCACTTCCTCACCGAGGCCGGCCTGGACGCGGTCGGCGTGTTCGGCTACTCCGACGAGGACGGCACCGAGGCCGAGACCTACGACGGCAAGATCGATCCCGAGGTGGTCGCCGAGCGCGTCGTGCGGGTGTCCGCGCTGGTCGAGGAACTGACCGCGCAGCGCGCCGAGGACCGCGTCGGCGAGATCGTCGACGTGCTGGTCGAGGAGGCCGACGCCGAGGAGGTGTCCGGCCGCGCCGCGCACCAGGCTCCGGAGGTCGACGGCGCGTGCGTCGTGCTCGACGGCGAGGGGCTCGCGGTCGGCCAGATGGTCCGCTGCCGGGTCGTCGGCTCCGAGGGCGTCGACCTGCTCGTCGAGCCGGACGCCGGCAGATGAGCGCCGCGGCGGAGGAGTCGGCCCAGGCTGGCGGGGAGGCCCGCCCGCCGCGTCGCGAGCCCGAGCCGACCCCGGTGCCGACGCTCAACGTCGCGAACCTGCTCACGCTGTCCCGGCTCGTGCTGGTCCCGCTGTTCGTGCTGGCGCTGTTCGCCGGCGGCGGCGAGGACACCGGCTGGCGGATCGGCGCGACCGTGCTGTTCGCGATCGCGTCGCTGACCGACCAGGTGGACGGCTGGGTCGCGCGCCGCTACGGCCTGATCACCGACTTCGGCAAGATCGCCGACCCGATCGCGGACAAGGCGCTGATCGGCGCCGCGCTGGTGGGCCTGAGCCTGCTCGGCGAGCTGCCCTGGTGGGTGACCATCGTGATCGCGGTCCGCGAGATCGGCGTGACCCTGCTGCGGTTCTGGGTCATCCGGCACGGCGTCATCCCGGCCAGCCGCGGCGGCAAGGCCAAGACGATGACCCAGATCCTGGCGATCGTGACCTACCTGCTGCCGCTGCCGGACGGCGCGCTGCCGGTCCAGTGGGCGCTGATGGGCCTGGCGGTGCTGCTCACCGTCGTCACCGGCGCGGACTACGTGGTGCGCGCGGTGCGGCTGCGCGCGGCGGCCCGGGCATGACCTCGGCGCGCCCGGTGGTGGCCGCGTTGCTGCGCCTGCGGCAGACGGTGGCCGCGGCGGAGTCGCTGACGGCCGGCCTGGTCACCGCGAGCCTGACCGAGGTGCCCGGGTCCAGCGCGGTGGTGCGCGGCGGGCTCGTGGTCTACGCCACCGACCTCAAGGCGAAGCTCGCGGGCGTGGATCCGGCGCTGCTGGCCGCGCACGGCGCGGTGCACCCGGAGGTCGCCGCGCAGCTCGCGGAGGGCGCGCGGGACCGCTGCGGGGCCGACTGGGGGCTGGGCCTGACCGGGGTGGCCGGGCCGGACCCGCAGGACGGCGTCGCCCCCGGCACCGTGCACATCGGCCTGGCCGGGCCGGGTGGCCGGGACGTGCGGACGCACTGGTTCGAGGGCGACCGCGCGGCCGTGCGGCGGGCCTCGGTGACGGCCGCGCTGGACCTGCTGGGGGAACATCTCACGTGATCGGGGCGTTCGCCCTGGGCGTATCCCCGTGTCAATCGCTGCGAGGAGGCGCTCGAACTGGGTAACGTGGTCGGTATCAGGAAGGGAGGCGCGCGATGACCGTGCTCCTGCGCGAGGCGATCGGCGACCGGCTCCGGCATGCCCGCACCAACAAGCGTCGCACGCTGCGCGACATCTCCCGCGCCGCCAAGGTCAGCCTCGGCTACCTGTCCGAGGTGGAGCGCGGGCAGAAGGAGGCGTCCAGTGAGCTGCTGGCGTCCATCTGCCAGGCGCTCGAGCTGCCGCTCGCCGAGCTGCTGAGCAACGTCGCCGCCGACATCTCGGCGCTGGAGAGCGTGGACGTGCCGACGATGGCCGAGACCGCCGAGGGCGAGGGCCGCGCGCGCAAGACGGGCGAGTCGCCCACCGCGACCGGCCGGCTCGAAGGTGGCCGCCTCATCGACGGCATGATCGGCAACGACCTGCCGGACCTGCGGGTTTCCGGTCAGCGGGTCGGGCCGTCGCTGCGCACCACCATCCGCGCGCCGAAGATGGTCGCCGCCTGATCGCCAGCTGAGCGGACGAACCGCACGAAGGCCACCGTCCGGGCGTTCCGCGCCCCGGCGGTGGCCTTCGTGCGTCCGGCCCGGGGAAGGCCGGTCAGGGTAGTCCCGGAAATCCCCCGGGGTCGCCTGGAACACACGGGCGCGACCTGACACGATGGAACCCACTCCGGGGTCGCGGCGTTGCTCAAGACAGGGGAGAGTGGCGCCGGGCGACCATCGGCGACACCCAGGCAGGGATCTAGAAGGCAGGCGGAGGAGATGGCCAACCCTTTCGTGAAGTTCTGGAAGTACCTCATGGCGTCGTTCTCGTCGAAGATCGACGAGCACGCCGACCCGAAGGTGCAGATCCAGCAGGCCATCGAGGAGGCGCAGCGCAACCACCAGGCGCTCTCCCAGCAGGCCGCCGCGGTGATCGGTAACCAGCGGCAGCTGGAGATGAAGCTCAACCGCCAGCTCGCCGAGGTCGAGAAGCTGCAGGCGTCGGCGCGCCAGGCGCTGGTGCTGGCGGACGAGGCGCGGGGCAAGGGGGACGAGCAGAAGGCCCAGCAGTACGAGGTGGCCGCGGAGTCGTTCGCCACCCAGCTGGTCACGGCCGAGCAGAGCATCGAGGACCTCAAGACGCTGCACGACCAGGCCCTGCAGGCCGCCGCGCAGGCGAAGCAGGCCGTCGAGCGCAACTCGGCGATGCTGCAGCAGAAGCTGGCCGAGCGCACCAAGCTGCTCTCGCAGCTGGAGCAGGCCAAGATGCAGGAGCAGGTGTCGGCCTCGCTCAACCAGATGTCGCAGCTCGCCGCGCCGGGCAACACCCCGTCGCTGGAAGAGGTGCGGGACAAGATCGAGAAGCGGTACACCACCGCGCTGGGCCAGGCCGAGCTGGCGCAGAACTCGGTGCAGGGCCGCATGCTCGAGGTGCAGCAGGCCACCACGCAGATGGCGGGCAGCTCGCGGCTGGAGCAGATCCGGGCGTCCATGCGGGGCGACTCGGTGGCGCAGGTGACGTCCGGCTCCGGTGAGAAGGCGGCGCCCCCGGCGGCGGACATCCAGCGCGAGATCGAGTCGCGCGTCCAGGCCGAGCAGCAGAAGAACCAGGCCTGAGCGGGTAGGCGATGGCGTCGGGCAGGCGGGACTTCTCGCAGTTCCAGGCGAAGCTGGAAAAGCACATCGAGCGCCTGCCCGACTACGCGCAGCGCGCTCAGCGGAAGCTGCAGCGGTACATGCCCGAGCAGGGCTCGTCCGGTGCGGTGACGCGGCCGAAGGTCGTCTCGCAGGCGATGCCGGTGCTCAACGAGGCCCGCGCGAAGTGGGTCGCGTGGAACTCGCCCGAGGCGAAGCTGGCGCGGCGCAAGCAGCGGACGTCGCGGGCGCTGACGCTGTGGATCATGGCGGCGGTGCTGTTCGTGCTGTACGCCGTGGTCGGCTGGCTCGGGCTCGCCGGGGCCGGCGGGCTGGCCGAGGCGGTGCCGGGGATCTTCGGGGCGGTCGTGTTCACGACCTTGTCGGTGCGCTCGGCGCTGCGGCTGCGGCAGCTGAACCGGATCGTGCTGCCGGTCAGCACGACCCCGCCGCCGCTGCCGCCGTCCGGGTCCGCGGCGCGTGCCCCGATGCAACGGCTCGCCGAGTGCGAGTCGACGCTGGCCGACCTGCTGCGGCAGCTGTCGGAGCCCTCGGCGCTGGGCACGGCGCCGGTGCCGGAGTACTCGGTGGCCGACGCGCGGTCGACGGCCGCGGAGGCCGCCGCCGCGCTGCGGGCGCTGGCCCTGCGGATCCAGTCCATCGAGCGAGCGCGTGACGCGGCCCCGGCCGGCGAGCGGGCCGCGCTGGACTCGGCGATCGCGACGCTGCGCGAGCAGCTGGACGACGGGGTGGAGAGCTTCGGCGCCCTGGTGGCCGCGGCGGGCCGCGCGGTCGCCGCGAGCAGCCACGGCCTGGCCGATTCACGCCTGTTCCTGACCGACGCGACCGACCGCCTGGCCGGACTCGCACTGGCCCTGCGCGAACTGTCCTGACCCGCGAGCCGCCACACAGGCAGCCGCGAGCCCCACACCCGGCCCGGCGAGCCCCACACTGGGGCCAGCGAGCCCCACACTGGGGCCAGCGAGTCCCACGTCCGGTGGCGCGAGTCCCACGTTCAGGGCGGCGAGTCCCACGTTCGGCCCGGCGAGTCCCACACTCGGCCCGGCGAGTTCCACGTTCAGGGCGGTGAGTTCCACGCTCGGCCCGGCGAGTTCCACGTTCGGCCCGGCGAGTTCCACGGCTCGGTAACGCGAGTTCCACGCTCGGGCCGGTGAGTTCCGCGTTGCGGCGGTGAGTTCCGCGTGCGCGGTGTGAGGGTCCGTCGGCGGGCGTGACTCTTGCACTTGCCGCGCGCTCCGCGTTCAAGCGCTGTGTTCCGCGCTTGGTGGCGCGAGTCCCACGTTCAGAGCGGTGAGTTCCGCATTCGGTGGCGTGAGTTCCGCGCTCGCCGGGGCGAGGTGCCCACCGGCGGGCGCCTCCCGCGCGGAGGCGTGCGCGGCGGTGGGCACTGTGGACGGTCCCAGTCAGGCCGTCCGGGAACCGCCTTCCTCGTCCCGGCGTGCACCGGCCAGGGCGCGGTTGATGTTGCGCACCAAGCCGGGTCCGTGCAGGGCGAATCCGGTGTAGAGCTGGATCAGGCTCGCCCCCGCGTCGAGCATCCGGCGGGCGTCGTCGCCGGTGGAGATTCCGCCCACGCCGATGATCGGCACCGTGCCCTCGGTGTGCCGGTGCACGAACCGCACCACCTCCCGCGCCCGCTCGGTCAGCGGCCGCCCGGACAGCCCGCCGGTCTCCGCGCCCACCGCGGCCTCATCGGCGGTCAGGCCGTCCCGGCCCAGCGTCGTGTTGGTCGCGATGATCCCGGAGACCCCCTGCTCGTCGCACACCTCGAGCAGCTCGGCGAGCGCGTCGTCGGTCAGGTCGGGCGCCACCTTGACCAGCAGCGGCGTCGCCGGCTTCCCGGCCTCCGCGGCCAGCTCCTCACCGGTCCGGCCCAGCTCGGCGAGCAGCTCGGCCAGCGCCTCCCGGTCCTGCAGCGCCCGCAGCCCCGGCGTGTTGGGCGAGCTGACGTTGATCGCGAAGTAGTCCGCCCACGGGTACAGCGCCCGCAGCGACTCCTGGTAGTCGGCGACCGCCTCCGCCAGCGGGGTCACCTTGGACTTGCCGATCGACACGCCCAGCGGGATGCCCGGCTTCCCCTTGGCGGCCAGCCGCTGGGCGAGCGCGGCCGCGCCGGAGTTGTTGAACCCCATGCGGTTGATCACCGCGTCGCTGTGCGGCAGCGTGAACAGCCGCGGCTTCGGGTTGCCCGGCTGCGCCAGCCGCGTGACGGTGCCCACCTCGACGAAGCCGAACCCGAGCGCGGGCCACGCGGCCAGCGCGCGCCCGTCCTTGTCCATCCCGGCGGCGAGGCCGACCCGGTTGGCGAACCGCAGCCCGAACAGCGTCACCGGGTCGGAGACGGCGAACCGGCGCCGCAGCGCGGCCAGCGCGGGCGGGACGTCGGACAGCCGCGCCAGGACGCCCAGGGTGCGTTCGTGCACCTTCTCGGGGTCGTTGTCGTTGAGCCGGTAGAGCGTGGGACGGATCAGCCTGTCGAAGAGCACGGTCCCATCTTCGCTCAGCGCCGTTTCCACTCCGACGACAGCATGGCGTAGACGAGCTCGTCGGTCCATTCGCCCTTGACCAGCTCGTTCTCCCGCAGGTGCGCCTCGCGCCGCATGCCCAGTCCCTCCATCAGGGACGCCGAGGCCACGTTGCGGCTGTCGCAGCGGCCGTAGATGCGGTGCAGGCCCAGCTCGTCGAAGCCCAGCCGGAACAGCTCACCGGCCGCCTCGGCGGCGTAGCCCTTGCCGTGGTGCCGGGGGTGGAACACCACCCCGATCTCGCCGCTCGCGTGGTCGCGGCTGGTCCACCACAGGGTGAGGTCGCCGATCAGCTCACCGGTGTCGATCAGCTCGACGGCGATGGCGAGGTACTCGCCGGGCTCGGTCAGCGTCGAGCGGGCGATCTTGTCCTCGAGGACGGCGGCGGTCTCGGCCCGCGTGCGCGGTTCCCAGTAGAGGTACCGCGTGACGTCCGGCCGGGACTGGAAGGAGTGCAGCGCGTTCAGGTCCGCCTTGGTGAATGGGCGGAGGATCAGCCGTGCGGTCTTCATCGGGTACGCGGGCTGCAGCACCGGCGAAGAATAGCGCGCCCCGGACGATCTCCGGGGATTTTCCGCCGGATTAGGGGATTGGGGGGGGGAACCCCCGGCGCGACTCCCGACCGTCGTCAGCCGTTCGGGCCCGAGCCGGACCAGTGCTCGGAAACGCCGGGGGGCGGTGGCTGTCTGGTATTCACCAGCAGTCCAGGGTGTGGCATCCGCTAGCGGACAGCCACCTCACGAGTCCCGTTGCTACACAACTTCGGACCACCTCCTTTCCCGTGTACCAGCAACGCTAGGCGCGCCGGTGCCCCTGCGGCAACTGCATTTCCGGGCCGTCCGGCGTGGCCGTTCTCACCCGCCGGACCGGGCGCCGCCGGGAACTTCCGCGCCGTCTGCTGGATCGATCCACGCCGGGGCGCCGGGTTTCGACCTCCTTGCGCAGGTGTACCCGATCGGGTGACCGGGGGGCTGGTTCGCAGCAACGGGAGAGTGTGCGATGTCCACGTCCGTGGTCATTCTGATCGTCGTCGTCGCCCTGGTGGTGATAGCCGGGGCAGCCCTGCTGGTCCGCGCCGGGATGCGGCGCAAGCGCCTGCGGGAGCGGTTCGGGCCCGAGTACGACCGGGCCGTCGAGGGCGGCAAGAGCAAACGGGCCGCCGAACGCGATCTGGCCGAGCGGGAGAAGCGGCACAGCGAGCTGGACATCCGGCCGCTGCCGGATACGGCCCGCCAGCGCTACCGCCAGGAGTGGTCGCTGGTGCAGCAGCAGTTCGTCGACCGGCCCGGCGCGGCCATCCTGGAGGCCGACCGCCTGCTCACTTCGCTGATGGGCGAGCGCGGCTACCCGACCGAGGGGTACGAGCAGCAGCACCGGGACCTGTCGGTCGAGCACGCGAACACGCTGGAGCACTACCGGCGCGCGCACGAGATCACCGAGGGCCACCAGAAGACCGAGGCGTCCACCGAGGACCTGCGTAAGGCGATGGTCCACTACCGGCAGGTGTTCGAGGACCTGCTCACCGACGCCGACGTCCGGCCGGAGCAGGAGGGAGGCCGGCACCATGCGCGCTGAGGACCGCACCGCCGACGGCCCGTCCACCGACGACCTCGTCGCACCCCGCCGGGACGAGCAGCCCGCGCGGCCGATGACCGAACAGCCCGCCGGTCGCACCATGCCCGCCGAAGCCGCGGCGACCCAGGGCGTGCCCGAGGAGTCCGTGCCCGGGCAGGCCCCGCCGGCCGAGGGCGAGGAACGGGTCGAGCTGTTCCGCCCGGAGCAGGTCAGCGAGTTCCGGGACCGCTGGCGCGACGTGCAGACCTCGTTCGTCGACGATCCACAAGCGACACTGCGGGACGCCGACCAGCTGGTGGCCGAGGTGATGCAGGCGCTCGCGTCGACCTTCGCCGACCACAAGCACGAGCTGGAGGCCCAGTGGCAGCGCGGTGAGGCCGCCACCGAGGACCTGCGGCTGGCGCTGCGGCGCTACCGCACGTTCTTCAACGAGCTGCTGCGCGGCTGAGGCGCGGGCCCGTGCTGGCAGCGCGGGCAGAACCAGGTGGGGCGCGCCTGGACGTCGCCGGGGTCCCGGCCCTGGTTCTCGACCCGGAGCCGGCTGCCGCACCGGAAGCAGCCCTGCCTGGTTCGTTCGTACACCCAGTTCCGGCGGCCGCGGGCGAGGTCGCCGGTGGTGCTCTGCTCGTGCCGCCAGGCGTTGGCCAGCAACAGCTTCCGCGCCAGCCGCACCACCTGACGACCGTCCACTTCGGAGACCGGGGTCCACGGCGTGACACCGAGCAGGAAGCAGATCTCGCACTTGTAGAGGTTGCCCACGCCCGCCATCACGCGCTGGTCGAGCAGCGCGAGCCCGAGTTCCCGGCCGGGCTCGCGCTCCAGTGCCGCCACCGCGCGCGCCTCGTGCTCGTCGCTCCACTGTGGATCGAGCAGGTCCGGCCCGAGGTGGCCGACCAGGCGGGACTCCTCCGCGGTGGGCAGCAGTTCCAGGTCGTGCACGCGGAAGCCGACGACCTGCACGTCGCCGGCCTCGAGCACGACGCGCGCGTGGTGCGCCGGGTGCCGCCAGCGGGAGCCGGGCCGGGTGATCTCCCACGAGCCGTCCATCTTGAGGTGGCTGTGCAGGCTCAGGTCCGGCGAGAAGCGGAAGAACAGGTGCTTGCCCACCGTCCGCACACCGAGCACCGTGGCGCCGGTCAGGTCGGTCGTGGCCAGCGCGGGGTGCCGGAAGTCGGTGCGTGTCAGCACCCGGCCGGCGAGCGCCTTCTCGACCTTCCGGCCGGCCAGGAAGACGGTGTCACCTTCGGGCATCGTCCGCGATCCGGGGGACCGGGCCGGTGCTCTCGGCCGGGGTCTCGGCGGCCTCCCGGTCGATGCGGTGCCGTCCGGCGCGGTTGGAGCGCAGGATCTTGGCGAGCACCATGTTGAAGGTCAGCGCGACCTCCTGGGCGCCGGGGGAGTGCCACTCGTGGATCGGGCTGCACGCGCCCTGCGCCTGCTGCACCGCGAGCCGGTCCGGGATCGCGGTCGGCATCACCAGGCCGCCGAAGGACTCGCGCAGCTCGGCGATGCGGAACTGGTGCTCGTGCGAGCGCGGCCGCAGCCGGTTCACCAGCACCCCGGCCGGCTTGAGGCCGGGGTTGTGCTCGTCGCGGATCCGCTCGATCGCCTCCAGCGCGCGCTGGGCGCCGCTGACCGCGTACATCGTCGGCTCGGTCACCAGGATCGCGCTGTCGGCGGCCACCAGGGCCGACTTCGTCAGCCGCCCGAGCGAGGGCGGGCAGTCCAGGATCGCCAGCTCGTACGGGCGGCCGCGCAGCGGGCGCTCGTGCAGCTCGTCCAGCGCCAGGGAGAGATTGCCGACCTGGTCGTCGTCCGGGCCCGGCTCGTTGAGCAGCTCCAGCTCCTCCGCCCCGACCAGCACGTCGACCTCGGGGCTCCACGCGCTCGGCGCGACCGCCTGCCGCAGGACGTCGCGGGCCGGGGTGGCGAGCACGTCGGCCAGCGTGGCGTCGGTGTAGGGCGGATCGAGGGTGGCGGTGGCGTTGCCCTGCGGGTCCAGATCGGCCACCAGCGTGCGCGCCCCCCTACGGAGCGCAGCCGAAGCGATGCCGAGCGCGACCGTGGTTTTGCCGACACCACCCTTGAGGCTCAGTACGGCGACCGTGTGCACGGGGTCGAGCGTAGCCGGAGTGCCACGGCGAGCGCCCGGACCGGGCTCACTACGCTGTCCGCCATGCGAACGGACACCGGGACAGCACGCGGCTCCGGCACGGTCTGGCGGGCACTGCGGGCCGAGCTCGACCGGGCGCGGGAACGAGGCACGGCGGAGCCCGCCGTCGTCGACGTCGGCGGCGGCAGCGGGGTGTGGGCGGTGCCGCTGGCCGCCGAGGGCTGCCGGGTGACGGTGGTCGAGCCGAGCCCGAACGCGCTGGCGACCCTGCGGCGGCGCGCCGAGGAGGCCGGCGTCGGCGGGGCGATCACGGTCGTGGCCGACGACACCGACGCGCTCGCCGCGCGGATCCCGGCCGGTTCGGCCGATCTGGTGCTGGCGCACGGCCTGCTCGAGGTGGTCGACGACCCGGCCGCGGTGGCCGGGGCGCTGGCCGGGATCGTGGCGCCGGGCGGCGCGGTGTCGGTGCTGGTCGCCAACCGGCACGCGGCCGCGTTGCACCGCGCGCTGGGCGGCCGGGTGCGGGAGGCCCACGCCTTGCTGACCAGCTCCGACGGGGTGCTCGCGGACGACGGGGAGACGCTGCTGCGCCGCTTCGACGCCGACGGCCTGCGCGGCCTGCTGGCCGGTGCGGGGCTGCGGGTGGAGCTGATCCAGGGCGACGGGGTCGTCTCGGACGTGCTGGGCGAGGTCGAGTCGGAGCAGTACACCGCCGACGACCTCGCCGACTTCGAGGCCGCCGCGGGCGCGATCCCGCCGCTGCGCGACCTCGCCAGCCGCCTGCACGTGCTCGCCCGCCTCTGACGAAAACTGTCGGACCCCCTGCGTAGGCTCGTCCGCGATGGGTAGGAATGCGGCCCTGCCGGCCGGGTACGAGCGGTTCCGGGTGAGCGCGGGGCACACACCGGACGACACCGGCTGCGGTCTGCTGCACGTCGACATGGACGCGTTCTTCGCGGCCGTGGAGCTGCGCACGCGGCCGGAGCTGGTGGACAAGCCGGTGATCGTCGCGGGCGCCGGCCCGCGCTCGGTGGTGACGTCGGCGAACTACCCGGCGCGCGAGTACGGCGTGCGGGCGGCGATGCCGGTCGTGGTGGCGCGCCGGCTGTGCCCGCACGGGGTGTTCCTGCCGCCGACGCACGGGCTCTACGGCGAGGTGTCGAAGGGCGTGATGGCGATCTTCCGCGAGCTGACGCCGCTCGTGGAGCCGTTGAGCCTGGACGAGGCGTTCCTGGACGTCAGCGGCGCGCTGCGGCGGCTGGGGGAGACGCCGGCGGGCATTGCGGAGCTGATCCGCCGCCGGGTCCGGGCCGAGCACGGCATCACCTGCTCGGTCGGAGTGGCGCCGGTGAAGTTCGTGGCGAAGCTGGCCTCGGGCATGGCGAAACCGGACGGGGTGGTCGTGGTGCCCGCCGGGCGGATCCTGGAGTTCCTGCACCCGCTGCCGCTGTCCGCGCTGTGGGGCGTGGGGAAGAAGACCGAGGAGAACCTGCACCGGCTCGGGCTGTCCACTATCGCCGACATCGCGGCGGCGCCGCTGCCGCGGTTGCGCAAGGCGGTCGGCAACGCCGCGGCCGAGCACCTGCACGCGCTGGCGCACGGCCGGGACGAGCGCGGCGTGGTGGTCGATTCGCCGGAGAAGTCGCTGGGCGCCGAGCACACCTTCGACACCGACCAGCGTGAACCGCGGGTGCTCGAGCGCGAGCTGCTGCGGTTGTCCGAGCGCGTCGCGGAGAGCCTGCGGCGCCGGGGGCTGCGCGGGCGCACGGTGTCGATCAAGGTGCGGTTCGCCGACTTCCGCACGATCAGCCGGTCGCGGACCCTGCCCGCGGCCACCGACGTGGCGCGGGTGATCCACTCGACGGCCGTGGCGCTGCTCGCGGAGGCGGTCGCCGGGGCCGACGTCCGCCTCCTCGGGGTGCGCGTGGAGGGGCTGACCGGGGAGGCCGAGCCGGAGCAGCTGAGCTTCGACCAGCCCGCGCCGCGGTGGCGCGACGCGGAGGTGGCGGCGGACGTGGCGCGGTCGAAGTTCGGCGCCGCGGCGGTCCGGCCGGCGTCACTGATCGTGTCCGGCCCCGACCCGTCTCGGGGGGAACCCTGAGGCCGGTGAAACGTTGACACAAGGGGCGGCGACACCCCCAGCAAGACACCAGCGCCCAGGACGGCGGGGAGATTTGAGCCAAACGGGGCACAGGTTGGAGTGGGATCGGGTAGTCCTGATCGCGAAGGACTCGTATCCTGGAGAGTGACACCACTAGGGGTGTCTGTTGGGTCCAGGACGTTGCGCGGCCCGGCGCCCGCGACAGCTGTGCCGGAGGAGGAAAGATGCCACTCTCCGAGCATGAGCAGCGGCTGCTCGACCAGATCGAGCGCGAGCTCTATGCCGAGGACCCCAAGTTCGCGTCTACGGTGCGCGGTGCCCGGTTCCGCCGGCCCGCCCGCCGCCGCCGAATCCAGGGGATCGCGCTGTTCGTCGTCGGTGTCGCCCTGCTCGTACTGGGTGTGATGGTGCGGGCCCTGTGGGTCGCCGACGTGCCGTTGATGAGCGTGTTCGGTTTCGTCGTGATGTTCGCGGGCGCGATGCTCGCGCTGTTCTCCGGCCGTGGCGGGGGCGACGGCAAGTCCAGCGGCGGTGGCAAGCCCGTCAAGGCGAAGAGTTCGTTCACGCAGCGGATGGAAGAGCGTTTCCGCCAGCGCTTCGAAGAGCAGTAGTTCTTCTCCGCGAAGTGCCTACGCCCACTGCGGCGTAGGCACTTTCGCATGCGCGGTCAGCGGAACGCGGCCGCCGTGGCGAGCAGCAGGCAACCGGTCAGCAGGGCCGCCAGTGGCACGGCGCTGCCGGTGCCGAACAGTCCCACCGCGGGGGCGACCGCCCCGCCGAGCAGGAACTGCCCGCCGCCGAGCAGGGCGGACGTGGCGCCCGGCGCGTCCCGGCCGGCCTCCTGCGCGGCGGCCGTGACGGCGGGGAAGTACAGCCCGAACGCGGTGACGACCAGGAACAGGCCGGCCCAGAGCACGGCGAGGTGGGCGCCGGTGACGGCCAGCAGGGTGAGCATCACGGCGGAGGCGGCGCAGGCGGTCGTGATCCCCGCCCGCAGCAGCGCGCCGGTCCCGAAGCGGGTGACGAGGCGGCCGCACAGCAGGCTGCCCGCCAGCGAGCCGAGGGCGTTGACGCCGTAGACCACGCTGACGAGGCCGGGCGAGGCGCCGGCGACGTCGGCGAAGACGAACGTGGATCCGGCGAGGTAGAGGAAGATCGCCGCCCCGCCGAAGCAGAGGCTGAGGACGCGACCGGCGAGCGCGGGCCGGCGGCACAGGCGGGCCATCGCGCGCAGGGCCGCCACGGGCCGGGCGGGTGTTCGTCGTCCGGCCGGCAGGGATTCCGGCACCCACAGCAGGACGCCGGCCACCTGCAGCACCCCGGCGACGGCGAGGGCGGCGAAGACGGCCCGCCAGGACGCGACGCTCAGGATCGCGCCGCCGAGCACCGGCGCGAGGACCGGGGCGGCCGAGGTGATCGCGGCCAGCGCTGAGAACTTCCGCGCGGCCGCGGCGCCCGCGAACAGGTCGGTGATCACGGCCCGCGACACGACGATGCCCGCCGCGCCGGTGATGCCCTGGCACAGCCGGGCGGCGTTGAACACCTCGATCGACGGGGCGAGCGCGCACGCCAGCGAGGACACGGCGAACAGGGCGGACCCGGCGAGCAGGACGCGCCGCCGCCCGGTGCCGTCGCTGACCGGGCCCAGGACGAGCTGCCCGGCGACGACACCCACGAGGAACGCGGTCATGGACAACTGCGCGACGGACGGCGAGGTGCCGAGGGTGCGGGAGAGGTCCGGCAGGCCCGGCACGTACATGTCGGTGGCCAGCGGAGCGATCCCGGTGAGCAACGCGAGAACGGCGATGACGGCGGAGGGGACGGTGCGAGTGGTCATCGTGGCGGCGCCAGGTGGGTTGGTCCTTCTCGGGCGGTGAGTGGCGAAGGCTCGTGGACGGGCGGCGGCGGGCGGCGCGGCGGTGCTGGGCCGGCGGGGTGGTGTGGCGG
>NZ_PQHY01000116.1:0-16090 GCF_003385175.1 Amycolatopsis ruanii | reverse complement strand
CGTATCTGAACTGCTCCGGCTTCGCTTCGCAACGCCCGGATTCGTTACCTCCCGAACCCGAGCTTTCAGTGGTCGGTTGCCGGGAAGTAGCGTCAAGGCGGGAAAGCGTGCCTTGACCCGACTGCTCGGCAACCGAGGTGGGCTGGGGATCGGGTGCGGGAAGGGGAGTGGTTCGGGGGGTAGGGGCTTGCGTTGCCGGGTGGCGGTTTTGTGGCTTGTCTTGACCTCCACCGTGCTGGGCTTGTCTTGACCTCCACCGTGCTGGAGGTGTCAGGCTGGCGCCATGATCGTCGAAGCCCGGTCGCGTGGTGTGTTGTGGACGGCCGAGCACCGGACGACCACCGTGGCCAGCCTGCTGGTCGTCACCCTGATCGCGTTCGAGAACATGGGTGTCGCCACCGCGATGCCCACCATGGTCGGCGACCTGGACGGGCAGCGGCTCTACTCGTGGCCGTTCACCGCATTCCTGATCGCCAGCGTCGTCGCGACCGTGCTGTCCGGGCGGTTCTGCGACCGCCGCGGCCCGGCGCTGCCGATGCTCGCCGGGCCCGCCCTCTTCCTCGCCGGCCTGATCGTCGCCGGGACCGCCACCGACATGGCGCTCCTGCTCGCCGGCCGGGTCCTCCAGGGGCTGGGCTCGGGCACCGTCCTGGTCGCCGTCTCACTGCTGATCGCGCTCGTCTACACCGACCGCGAACGGCCGATGATGTACGCGGCCAACGCCGCCGCCTGGGTGCTGCCCGCCGTGATCGGGCCGACCGTCGCCGGCCTGGTCACCGAGCACCTCGGCTGGCGCTGGGTGTTCCTCGGCCTCGCGCCGCTGGCCGTGGTCGGTCTCCTCATGCTGATCCCGGTCGCCCGCCGGCTCACCCACGTCGCCGGCGAACGGCAGCGCCGGGCCGGGATCGTCGTCGCCCTCGCCGCCGCCGTCGGGGTCGCCGCGCTGACCTGGGCCGCCCAGCATCCCAGCCCGGCCGCGCTCGGCTACGGCGCCGCCGGGCTCCTCGCGCTCGCCCTGGCGGTCCGCCGCCTCGTCCCGCCCGGCACGGTCACCGCGCGGCCCGGCCTGCCCACCGTGGTCGCCTCCCGCGCCCTGCTCGGCGGCGCCTTCGCCGGGATGGAGGCCTACCTGCCGCTGGCCATGGCCACCGTCCACGGCTACAGCCCGGCGCTGGCCGGGCTCCCGCTGACCGCCACCGCGCTCACCTGGTCGGCCGCCTCGGCCGTGCAGGGCCGCCACCCGGACTGGTCCCGCGAGAAGCTGCTGCGCGCCGGGTTCGCCATGGTCGCCGTCAGCGTGCTGCTGTTCGGGTTCGTCGCGCAGCCGTGGTTCCCCGGCTGGCTCGCGTTCGTCGCGTGCCTGATCGGCGGGGCCGGCATGGGCGTCGCCTACCCGTCGATCTCGCTGCTGTTGCTGCGCTTCTCGCCCGAGCACGAGCGCGGGTTCAACACCTCCGCGATGCAGCTCGGCGACTGGGTCACCTCGGCGCTGACCGTCGGCTTCGGCGGGGTCCTGCTCGGCCTGCTCGCCTCGGCCCACGAGCCCGCTCCGGCCCTGGGTGTGCTCGCGCTCACCCTCGCCGCGCTCGCCGTGGTGGGCGTCGTCATCACCCGCCGGTGGCCCACGCGCGGGTGATACCGCACGGTCTACCCTGGTAGTGCGATGACCTATCTCGACCACGCGGCGACCACCCCGATGTCGCCGTCCGCCATTGCGGCGATGAGCGAGGCGCTGTCCACGGTGGGCAACGCCAGCTCGCTGCATTCCTCCGGCCGCCGCGCGCGGCGGGCCGTCGAGGAGGCGCGGGAGGTCATCGGCGAGGCGCTGGGCGCTCGTCCGTCCGAGGTCATCTTCACCGCGGGCGGCACGGAGAGTGACAACCTCGCGGTGAAGGGCATCTTCTGGGCCCGCCACGGCGCCGACCCGGCCCGCCGCCGCGTCCTGGCGAGCGCGGTCGAGCACCACGCCGTGCTCGACGCGGTGCAGTGGCTGGCCGACCACGCGCAGGCCGAGGTGACCTGGCTGGACGTGGACGAGCACGGCCGCGTGCTGCCGGAGACGCTGCGCAAGGCCATCGAGGCCGACCCGGACGACGTGGCGCTGGTCACCGTCATGTGGGCGAACAACGAGGTCGGCACGGTCAACCCGATGCCGGAGCTGGCCGAGATCTGCGCCGAGCACGACATCCCGCTGCACACCGACGCCGTGCAGGCCGTCGGCGCGGTCCCGGTCCACTTCGCCGACAGCGGCGTGGCCGCGCTGACCCTCACCGGGCACAAGCTCGGCGGCCCGTACGGCGTCGGCGCGCTCCTGCTCTCGCGCGACACCGAATGCGTGCCGCTGCTGCACGGCGGTGGCCAGGAACGCGACGTCCGCTCCGGCACGCTCGACGTGCCGGCCATCCGCGCGTTCGCCACGGCCGTCGAGGAGGCGGTGCGCGAGCAGCCGCGCTACGCCGAGCGGGTCGGCGGCCTGCGGGACGCGCTGATCGAGGCGGTCCGGCGCGAGGTGCCCGACGTGATCCTCAACGGCATGCCCGGCGGCGAGGGCAGGCTGCCGGGCATCGCGCACTTCACGTTCCCCGGCTGCGCGGGCGACAGCCTGCTGATGCTGCTGGACGCCAAGGGCATCGAGTGCTCGACCGGCTCGGCGTGCACCGCGGGTGTCGCGCAGCCCAGCCACGTGCTGCTGGCGATGGGCGCCGACGCCGCGTCGGCCCGCGGTTCGCTGCGGTTCTCGCTCGGGCACACGTCCACACCGGACGATGTCGAGGCGGTGGCGCGGGAGATCGGCGCCGTGGTCGCGCGGGCGCGGCAGGCCGGGCTGTCCGGGCTGCGCAAGAACAAGCAGGAGGTGTGATGCGGGTACTGGCCGCGATGAGCGGGGGAGTGGACTCGGCCGTGGCGGCGGCCCGCGCGGTGGAGGCCGGGCACGACGTGGTCGGCGTGCACCTGGCGCTGTCGGCCAAGCCCGGCACGCTGCGCACCGGGTCGCGCGGGTGCTGCACGATCGAGGACTCGCACGACGCGCGCCGCGCCGCGGACATCCTCGGCATCCCGTTCTACGTCTGGGACTTCGCCGAGCGGTTCACCGAGGAGGTCATCGAGACCTTCGTCGGCGAGTACGCCGCCGGCCGCACGCCCAACCCGTGCGTCACGTGCAACGAGAAGATCAAGTTCGAGGCCCTGCTGGAGAAGGCGATCGCGCTCGGGTTCGACGCCGTCGCCACCGGCCACTACGCCCGGCTGTCCGTTGTGGACGGTGTGCCGGAGCTGCGCCGCGCGGTGGACCCGGACAAGGACCAGTCCTACGTGCTGGCCTCGCTGACGCCCGAGCAGCTGCGCCACTCGATGTTCCCGGTCGGCGACACCCGCAAGCCGGACATCCGCGCGGAGGCCGAACGGCGCGGGCTCGCCGTGGCGCGCAAGCCGGACAGCCACGACATCTGCTTCATCCCCGACGGCGACACCAAGAAGTTCCTGGAGAAGCGCCTCGGCCAGCGGCCGGGTGACCTGGTGGACGCCGAGACCGGGGCGGTCCTCGGCCGCCACACCGGCGTGCACGGCTTCACCATCGGCCAGCGCAAGGGCCTGGGCATCGACCGCTCGGTGCTGGACGGCAAGCCGCGCTACGTGCTGGCGCTGGAGCCGGTGTCCGGCACGGTCAAGGTCGGCTCGGCGGACGCGCTGACCGTCCGCGAGATCCGCGCCGACCGCCCGGTCTGGCCGGGGCGGCCGCTGGA
Source organism: Amycolatopsis ruanii (assembly GCF_003385175.1). Classification (NCBI taxonomy): domain Bacteria; kingdom Bacillati; phylum Actinomycetota; class Actinomycetes; order Pseudonocardiales; family Pseudonocardiaceae; genus Amycolatopsis; species Amycolatopsis ruanii. The sequence continues at coordinate 12,347 of NZ_PQHY01000116.1, read as the reverse complement.
CGGCCCGACGGAGTGCGTGGTCCAGGTCCGCGCGCACGGCGGTCTCGGCGAGGCCGTCGCCGAGGTCGACGGCGACCAGGTGCGGATCCAGCTGCGCGAACCTCTCACCGGCGTCGCCCCCGGGCAGGTCGTCGTGCTCTACCGGCCGGACGCCGCGGGCGACGTCGTGCTGGGCAGCGCGAAGATCGCGGCAACCGACGGGTAACGCCCGATCCGGTGAACTCGGTGGCTGTGCGGTTTAGCCGCGCGGCGCTAGCATCGTGGTCCGGTTCCGGCCGGAGACACGACCACGTTGCCGAGGGGGCGAACCTGGTGTCCGACGTGCCGCGCACCCCGCTCACCGAGCGGCTGCTGGACCTCGCCGTCGAGTACCGCTCCGGGGCGTGCGTGGTGCGTGCGAGCGGCGAGATCGACCTCTGCACCGCGCCCCGGCTCGCCGAGGCGCTCGCCGGGCGACCCGGCCCGGTCGTGCTCGACCTGACCCGGGTCGCGTTCCTCAGCGCCGCCGGGGTGCAGGCGATGCTCGACGTGCGGGACCGGGAGCTGCGGGTGGTCGCTCCGCGGAGCAGTCAGCCCGCCCGCGTCCTCGGCCTCACCGGCGTGACCGCGGTCCTGCCCCGCTACGAAACGGTGTGCGAGGCGCTGGGTTCGTGATCCGCTGACCGGCCGGAACAGGGCGTGGCCGCCTGCTCACTCCCCGCGTCGGTTGCGTGCTGCCGGAAGTCAGGTCGGGAACGGGGCGAGGCGCCGGGGGCCGACACTGAGCACCGCCCAGACGATCTTGCCGCCGTCCCGCGCCGGGGAGCAGCCCCAGGTCCGGGACAGCGCCGAGATGACCTGCAGGCCGTAGCCCTGGAGCCGGCCGCTGGGCCGCTGCCGCAGGACGGCCGGGCGCGGGTCCTCGTCGCGGACGGCGATGGTCAGGTAGCCGCTGCGCAGCTCCAGCCGCACCTCCAGCGCGGTGCCCGCGTGCGTGATCGCGTTCTCGACCAGTTCGGTGGCCACCCCGAGCGCGTCCTCCAGCCGGTGCCGGACGTTCCACTTGCGACAGGTCTCCTGGACGAACAGCCGGGCGCCGTGCGAACTGCTCGGGAGCGGGAGGAACACGGCCGCCCGCCGTCGCCGCAGCGGCGGTTCGGCCACCGCCTCGATCGCCGCCTCGAGGCGTGGGTAGACGGGGACGAAGCGGCGGATGGCGCTGCCGGAGAGCAACCGGTGCCGGTGCGGATCGTTCGCGACGAGCAGCACCGGCACGGCGGGCCACTGGTCGGTGCGCATCCGGACCGCCGAAAACACGGTCAGCGCGGGCTCGGTGGTCACGTCCAGGTCGTCGACCTGCGCGATCAGCGCCCGCGGCTGGTCCAGCGTCAGCTTGATCAGGCTGTCCCGGAGTTCCCCGTAGCTGTGGGTGTTCAGCCGCCCGGTGAGGTCGACGACCGTGCACCCGGCGACGTCCCGTTGCCGGATGAGGACCCGTCCAGCGGTGCTCATACTTCCGACACCGCCTCCACACTTCTCGTCGATCGTGTCAGCGGATTGATACCCCGCCGGAGGGCCGGTCATTCCTCCCCGGGCGATTCCGTGTGCGCCAATCCCCGCAACAGGGGCAGAAGAACGTCGTCGACGATCTCGGTAATCGTTTTCTCGTCGATTTCCCGGTGGTGGAAGATGGCCTCGGCGCGGATGAGGTCGAGGGGGACGCGCGCGACGCGCGGCGTGATCTGCACGGGCGGGATCTCCCCGCGCTCCACGGCTTTCCGCACGACGGTCTCGACGGCGGGCCACTGCCTGGTGGCGGCGATCTGCTTGAGCAGCAAGGCGAACACTTCGGGGTCGCGGAACGTTTCGCTCATCAGTCCGGCGAGAACGTCGCGCGGGGTGTCCTGGAATCGATGCACGAACCGATGCAACAGTGCCAGCAGGTCCGACCGGAGCGCGCCGGTGTCGGGCAGGTCGCCGCCGTCCGGCACGCGACGGCGCCAGGCCGCGAGGACCAGCTCGGGACGCCCGGGCCAGCGCCGGTAGACGACCGGCTTGCTGGTGCCCGCGCGGGCCGCGACGCCCTCCATGGTGAGTTTGGCGTAGCCGACCTCGACGAGTTCGGCCCAGGCCGCGTCCAGGATCGCGGACTCCAGTTCCGCGCCGTGACGCCTCGACTTCGGCTCCGGCACCCGGCTCTCCAAAATACGTTGCGTTTCTTACGGCGGTAGCCTACTCAGTGGTTATCGACCGTTCCTAGGGGGAATCGTGCTTAACCGGATATTGCGGACATTCCTGCGTCCGTACTGGCGAGCGCTCGCCGCGGTGGTGGTGCTGCAGCTCGTGGGCACCATCGCTTCGCTCTACCTGCCGAGCCTCAACGCCGACATCATCGATCGCGGCGTGGCCACGGGGGACACCGGCTACATCTTCTCCACCGGCGGCTGGATGCTGGCCGTGACGCTGCTGCAGATCGCCTGCGCCATCGGCGCGGTGTACTTCGGGGCGCGCAGCGCGGCCGGGTTCGGGCGCGACGTGCGGGCCGCCGTCTTCCACCGCGTGGGCGGCTTCTCCGCGCGCGAAGTGGCGCAGTTCGGGGCACCCTCGCTGATCACCCGCACCACCAACGACGTGCAGCAGGTGCAGATGATCGTGGTGATGGGCTGCACGATCCTGATCATGGCGCCGATCATGTGCGTCGGCGGCATCGTGCTCGCGCTCGAACAGGACGTGGGGTTGTCCTGGCTGCTGCTGGTCGCGATCCCGGTGCTGCTCGCCGCGATCGGGCTCATCGTGTCGCGCATGGTGCCGCAGTTCCGGCTCATGCAGACCCGCATCGACCAGGTCAACCGCGTGCTGCGGGAACAGCTGTCCGGCATCCGCGTGGTGCGGGCGTTCGTCCGCGAGCGCGACGAGGTGCGGCGCTTCGCCGTCGCCAACGACGAGCTGACCGTCACCGCGCTGCGCGTCGGCCGCCTGCAGGCGCTGATCTTCCCCACGGTCATGCTGGTGATGAACGCCTCCAGCGTCGCCGTGCTGTGGTTCGGCGCGCACCGCGTGGCGAGCGGCGAGATGCAGATCGGTGCCCTGACGGCGTTCCTGAACTACCTGATCCAGATCCTGATGTCGGTCACCATGGCGACCTTCATCGCGACGATGATCCCGCGCGCGTCCGTGTGCGCCGAGCGCATCGCGGAGGTGCTGGACACCGACTCGTCGGTGCGGCCGCCGCTGCGGCCGGTGCGGGAGGTGACCGAGCACGGCGCCGTCGAGTTCCAGGGGGTGGAGTTCCGGTACCCGGGCGCGGACGCCCCGGTGCTGCGGAACATCGCGTTCCGCGCGGAGGCCGGGAAGACCACCGCGATCATCGGCAGCACCGGCGCCGGCAAGACCACGCTGCTGTCGCTGGTGCCGCGGCTCTTCGACGCCACGGCGGGGCGGGTGCTGGTCGACGGCGTCGACGTCCGGGAACTCGACCCGGACGTGCTGTGGGGCCGCATCGGGCTGGTGCCGCAGCGGCCGTACCTGTTCACCGGCACCGTGGCGAGCAACCTGCGCTACGGCAAACCGGACGCCACCGACGAAGAACTGTGGCAGGCGCTGGAGATCGCGCAGGCGCGGGAGTTCGTGTCGGAGATGCCCGGCGGCCTGGACGCGCCGATCGCGCAGGGCGGCACGAACGTCTCCGGCGGCCAGCGGCAGCGGCTCGCGATCGCGCGGGCACTGGTGCGCAAGCCGGAGGTCTACCTGTTCGACGACTCGTTCTCGGCGCTGGACCTGGCGACCGACGCCCGGCTGCGCGCGGCGCTGGCCCCGCACACCGCCGGCGCCGCGGTTCTCGTGGTGGCGCAACGGGTTTCCACGATCGCCGACGCCGACCAGATCGTCGTGCTGGAGAACGGGGAGATCGCCGGTCTCGGCACGCACGCCGAGCTGGTGCGCGACTGCCCCACCTACCTCGAAATCGTGCAGTCCCAGCTCACCGCGGAGGAAGCGGCGTGACCAGACCAGGTTTCCCCGGCGCGCCAGCCGGGCCCGTGCAGAAGCCGAAGAGCTTCGGCGACGCCGCCCGGCGGCTGATGGGCCGGTTGCGCCCGGAACGGCTCACGCTCGCGTTCGTGGTCGTCCTCGGGGTCGCGAGCGTCGCGTTCACCGTGGTGGGGCCGAAGATCCTGGGCCACGCCACGGACATCATCTTCGGCGGGTTCATCTCCAGCCGCCTGCCCGAGGGCACCACCACCGAGCAGGCCGTCGCGGCGGCGCGGGCGGAGGGCAACACCAACCTCGCCGACATGCTCGCCCGGATGGACGTGGTGCCGGGCGCCGGCATCGACTTCATCGCGCTCGGCCGGGTGCTGGCGTGGGTGCTGGTGCTGTATGTGGCCGCGTCGGTCTTCGGGTGGCTGCAGGGGTACCTGCTCAACGGGGCCGTGCAGCGCGTGGTGTACCGGCTGCGTGAGGACGTCGAGGCGAAGCTGCACCGGCTGCCGTTGCGGTACTTCGACGGGCAGCCGCGCGGTGAGCTGCTGTCCCGCGTCACCAACGACATCGACAACATCGCCCTGACGCTGCAACAGACCCTGAGCCAGCTGCTCACGTCGCTGCTGTCGCTGATCGGCGTGCTGGTGATGATGTTCGTGGTGTCGCCGCTGCTGGCGGTGATCGCGTTGCTGGTGGTCCCGGCCTCGATCGTGCTGACCAGGGCGATCGGGAAGCGCTCGCAGAAGCTGTTCGTGGCGCAGTGGAAGCACACCGGCGCGCTCAACGCGCACATCGAGGAGGCGTTCAGCGGGCACGAGCTGGTGACGGTGTTCGGCCGCCGCCGCGAGGTCGAGCGGGAGTTCGGGCGCCGCAACGACGACCTCTACCGCGCCGGGATGGGCGCGCAGTTCATCTCCGGGATCATCATGCCGGCGATGATGTTCCTGTCGAACCTCAGCTACGTGGTGCTGGCCGTCGTCGGTGGTCTGCGCGTCGCGACGGGCACGATGACGCTCGGCGACGTGCAGGCGTTCCTGCAGTACTCGCGCCAGTTCACGCAGCCGTTGACGCAGGCCGCGTCGATGGCGAACCTGCTGCAGTCCGGGGTCGCCTCGGCCGAGCGGGTCTTCGAGCTGCTGGACGCGGCGGAGCAGGAGCCGGACACCGCGTCGCCGAAGCTGCCGGAGCAGCGCCGGGGCCGGGTGGAGTTCGAGCACGTCGGCTTCTCCTACGACCCGGAGCGGCGGCTGATCGAGGACCTGTCGCTGGTGGCCGAGCCGGGGCAGACGGTGGCGATCGTCGGGCCGACCGGGGCGGGCAAGACCACGCTGGTGAACCTGATCATGCGGTTCTACGAGCTGGACGCCGGGCGGATCACCCTCGACGGCGTGGACATCACCGAGATGACCCGCGACGAGCTGCGCGGCCAGACCGGGATGGTGCTGCAGGACACCTGGCTGTTCAACGGCACCATCCGGGACAACATCGCCTACGGCAGGCCGTCGGCGACCGCCGAGGAGGTCGAGGCCGCCGCGCGGGCCACGTTCGTCGACCGGTTCGTGCGCAGCCTGCCCGACGGCTACGACACGGTGATCGACGACGAGGGCACCAACCTCAGCGCGGGGGAGAAGCAGCTGGTGACGATCGCGCGGGCGTTCCTCGCCGATCCGTCGCTGCTGATCCTCGACGAGGCCACCAGCTCGGTCGACACCCGCACCGAGGCGTTGCTGCAGCAGGCGATGGCGGCGCTGCGGACCGACCGCACCTCGTTCGTGATCGCGCACCGCCTGTCCACGATCCGCGACGCCGACCTCATCCTGGTGATGGAGTCGGGGCGGATCGTGGAGCAGGGCACGCACGAGGCGCTGCTCGCCGCGGGCGGGGCCTACTACCGGCTGTACTCGGCGCAGTTCCGCAGCCCGGTGGAAGCCGCTTCCTGACGGGTGGGGCGGCCTCGCCCGGCGACGAGGCCGCCCGCCACGACGGCGGCGATCACGACGGCACCGAACGCGGTGGCGCCGGTGGCCAGGCCGGTGGCGTCGCTGAGGAACCCCGCGGCGAGCGGGAGGACCGCGGCGGGCACGTAGCCGCCGACGTTCTGCGCGGCGGTGGCCTCGGCGAGCCGGTTGGCCGGGACGCTGGCGTTGACCAGCGTGAGGCCGCCGAACTGGCCCATGCCCTGACCGGTTCCGGCGAGCACCGCGGCGGCCGCCAGCAGCGCGAGCGACGAGGTCGGCAGCGCGGCGATCAGGGCGGCCATGCTCGCCGTGGTCGAGGCGGCGCCGGCGATCAGGATGGTCCGGGCGGGCAGCCCGCGCACGGCGAACTGGATGCCCGTCGCGCCGAGGAACATGACGAACGCGAGCGCTCCGGCGACGATCCGGTCGGTGCTGCCCAGCAGTTCGCTCAGCACGGACGGGCCGAGGGACAGCACGAACGAGGTCGCCGTGATGCCGGGTGCGAACACGGCGATGCCGCGCAGGACGGCGCCGCGGCCGTCCGGGTGGACGTCCGGGATCCGGATCCAGGCGCGGGTGGCGCTGCGCGGGCGGGGCAGCGGCAGCCGCGCGACGACGACCGCGGCCGAGGCGAGCAGGACGATCTCGGCGAGGAAGATCGTGACCGTCGGCCCGGGCAGGGTTTCCGACGCGACGCCGGCCAGCAGCGGCCCGAGGCCCGCGCCGAGGACCATCGCGGTCGAGGACGCCAGCGCCGCGGTCTTGCCGCGGCCCGGGGCGACGTCGTTGACCGCGGCCATGCCGGCGATGACCGCGGCGCCGACGGCGAGCCCGGCGAGGAACCGCGCGATCGCCAGGGCGAGCACCGAGGTGGCGGTGGCGAAGAGGACGCAGGCGACGATGCCCAGCGCGAGCGCCGGGAGGAGAACGGGTTTGCGCCCGATCCGGTCCGAGACCACGCCCGCGACCAGGAGCGCGCCGAGCAGGCCCGCGATGTAGCAGGCGAAGACGACGGTCAGGACGCCGGCGGAGAAGCCGAGTTCGCGTTGCCAGAGCACGTAGAGCGGGGTCGGGGCGTTGGACAGGACGAACACGGCGAGGACCGGCCAGGCGGCGAGCCAGACGGCGCGTTGCGGGATCACGTGCTGCTCCTAGTTCGACTTTTCTCGTACTTGTTCGAAGATAGCCGAACTAAGAGCTATGATCGGGATTGTGACCGAGGAGACGCTGCCGCAGCCGGCCCGCGAGGAGATCCGCCTGGAAACGGTGCTCTCCGCGCTGAGCGACCCGCTGCGGCTGGGGATGGTGCGGAAGCTGTTGCTGGAGTCCCCGGGCGTGCCGCGTTCCTGCGGGTGGTTCGGGATCGACCGCCCGAAGTCGACGCTGAGCCACCACTTCAAGCTGCTGCGCGAGGCCGGCGTGACGACGCAGCGGCAGTTCGGACTGGAGCGGCGCAGCGAGGTGCGGGTGACCGACCTGGAGGCGCGGTTCCCGGGACTGCTGGACCTGGTGCGGAACTGGGAGCCACCGGCCGCCGCGTGACTGCGCCCGGCTGGAGGGCTGTGGCGGAGGTGGCCGACGAGCGCGCGCCGTTCTGGTGCTGGAGGTGGGAGCCACCGGCCGCCGTGTGACCCCGCCCGGCTGGAGAGCTGTGGAGGCGGTCGGTGGCGTGTGCCGAAGCGGCTGGAGCCGCCCGGCCGCCGCGTGACCACGCACGGTGGACTGCCGCGACGGAGGCGATTGGTAGGCGCGCCCGCGTTGTTGCCGCGGTCGTGGGCAACCGCGCCTGGCTAAACCACCGGGGCGAGGGCGGCCGGTGAGGCGCGTGCCGCAGCGCTGGAGCCACCCGGGCCCGCGTGACCTCGCCTGGTGGGCTGCCGCCGCGGAGGCAGCCGGTGTGTGCGCCACTCTGCCGCGCGGGGCGACCGTGCCCGGTTGGGCTGCCGCGGCGGAAGCCGCCAGTGGGCGCGTGCCGCAATGACTGGAGCCACCTGCCGCCGCGTGACGCCGCCTGGCGGAGCCCGCCGGTGGGCGCGCGCTCCGCTGCCGCGGCCGGGGGCAACCGCGCCTGGCTAAACCACCGCCGCGAAGGCGGCCGGGGGCATGCGGCAGCGGCTGGAACCACCGGCCGCCGCGTGACCCACCGGGCCCCGTGTCAGAGCATCAGCTTGAACCCCACGTGGCTGGCCTCGAACCCGAGCCGCTCGTAGAAGCGGTGCGCGTTCACCCGCGAGGCGTCCGAGGTGAGCTGCACCATCGCGCACCCGCGCCGCCGGGCCTCCTCGACCGCGAACTCCATCAGCGTCGCCCCGAGACCGTTGCCCCGCTGGTCGCCCCGCACCCGCACCGCCTCCACCAGCGCCCGCGTCGCGCCGCGGCGGGACAGGCCCGGGATGAACGTGAGCTGCAAGGTCCCGACCAGGGCGCCGTCCCGCTCCGCCACCGCCAGCAGCTGGTTCGGGTCCGCCGCGATGGCCTCGAACGCCCGCAGGTACCCCGGATCGCCGGGCTGCTCGCGCCGCGCGCCGAGGTGGTCGTCGGCCAGCATCGCCACGATCTCCTCGACATCCGCGCGCCGAGCACGTCTAATGTGGATCTCACTCACGACCGTCGAGTATGGCACCGGCGCCGAAGGAGGAGTCCCCTTGACCACGCTCCGCTCCAGCACCGTCGCGGACATCCTCCGCCGCAGCGCGGCCCGCTGGCCAGCCCGCGTCGCGCTGAAGTTCGCCGGCAGGCAGTGGACCTACGCCGACCTGGACGCCGCCGTCACCCGCGCCGCCGCGCACCTGCTCGGCCTCGGGCTCGTCAAGGGCGACCGGGTCGCCGCCTACGGCAAGAACTCCGACGCCTACCTCATCGGCTTCCTCGCGTGCGCCCGCGCCGGGCTCGTGCACGTGCCGATCAACTACAACCTCACCGGCGACGAGCTGGCCTACCTGGTCGAACAGTCCGGCAGCCGGGTCGCGCTCGCCGACCCCGCCCTCGCCGGCAACCTGCCCGCGCTCGACCGGGTCGTGCCCCTGCGCGACGCGGACGGCTCGCTCGTCGCGCTCTCCGGCGAGGTGCCCGAGCTGGACGCCGAGGTCGGCGACGGCGACCTCGCCCAGCTGCTCTACACCTCCGGCACGACCTCCCGCCCCAAGGGCGCGATGATGACCCACCGCGCGCTGGTCCACGAGTACCTGTCGTGCATCACCGGCCTCGACCTCACCGCGGACGACGACCCGCTGCACGTCATGCCGCTCTACCACTCCGCGCAGATGCACGTGTTCCTCGTGCCGTGGCTGGCCGTCGGCGCGACGAACACGCTGCTGGAGACCCCGGACCCGACCGACATCCTGCGCCGCCTGGCCGAGGACCGGCACGGCGCGTTCTTCGCCGCGCCCACGCTGTGGGTCGCGCTGGCCAACCACCCGGACTTCGGTTCGCGGGACCTCAGCGCGCTGCGCAAGGCGTACTACGGCGCGTCAATCATGCCCGGCCCGGTGCTCGACCGGCTCCGCCAGGCCATGCCGGAACTGGGTTTCTACAACTGCTTCGGGCAGTCGGAGATCGGCCCGCTGGCGACCATCCTGCGCCCCGAGGACCACGCCGGGCGCCCCGATTCGGCCGGGCGCCCGGTGCTGTTCGTCGAGCTGCGCGTGGTCGACGCCGAGGGCAACGACGTGGCACCCGGCGAGTCCGGCGAATGCGTCTACCGCAGCCCCCAGCTGTGCGAGGGGTACTGGGACAAGCCCGAGGAAACGGAGGACGCCTTCCGGGACGGCTGGTTCCACTCCGGTGATCTGGTGCGGATCGACGAACAGGGCTACATCTACGTCGTCGACCGCATCAAGGACGTCATCAACACCGGTGGCGTGCTGGTGGCCTCCCGCGAGGTGGAGGACGCGCTCTACACCCACCCCGCGGTCGCCGAAGCCGCGGTGATCGGCGTCCCGGACGAGAAGTGGATCGAGGCGATCACCGCCGTGGTGGTGTCCAAGGAGGACGTCTCACCGGAGGCGCTGATCGCCCACGTCCGCGAGCGGTTGTCCGCGTTCAAGGTCCCGAAGGCGGTCCGCTTCGTGCCGGACCTGCCGCGCAACGCCTCGGGCAAGATCCTCAAGCGCGAGCTGCGGGACCGCTTCTCCTGACCGTCACGCCGTGCGGGCCCGCAGCGGTGCGCCCATTTCGTGCAGGTGCCGCAGCACCTCGCGGTAGGACTGCACCAGGCCGGTCTGGCTGTAGGAGATCCCGTGCGCGGCGCAGAACCGCTGCACGATGGGCTGTGCGTGGCGCAGGTGCGGACGCGGCATGCTGGGGAACAGGTGGTGCTCGATCTGGTAGTTCAGCCCGCCGAGGAGGAAGTCGGTGAACCAGCCGCCGCGGACGTTGCGCGAGGTCAGCACCTGCTTGCGGAGGAAGTCGGCCGACTCGCCGGTCATCGTCGGCATCCCCTTGTGGTTGGGGGCGAACGAGCATCCCATGTAGACACCCCAGAGCGCCTGGTGCACCACGACGAACAGCACGGCGAGGCCGGGTGACAGGACGAGGAACACGGCGGCGAGGTAGCCCACGGTGTGGGCCACCAGCAGCGCGCCTTCGAGGCGCCGGGCCTTGGTCTCGCCCCGCCAGACCGCGCGGATGCCGGAGGCGTGCAGGTTCAGCCCCTCCAGCATGAGCAGCGGGAAGAACAGCACCGCCTGGTGCTTGGCCATCCAGCGGAGGAAGCCGGTCTTCAGGCTCGCCTGGCCGCGGGTGAACGCCAGCGCCGGGATGTCCAGGTCCGGGTCGTGGTCCTCGTGGTTGGGGTTGGCGTGGTGCCGGTTGTGCCCGGAGATCCACGACTGGTAGCTCATGCCGATCAGGCCGCCGTGCAGGGTTCCGAGCGTGTCGTTGGGACGGCGCGTCCGGAAGATCTGCTTGTGCCCGGCGTCGTGCCCGAGGAACGCCAGCTGCGCCGACACCACGGCGAGCAGCGCGGCGATCAGCAACTGCCACCAGCTGTCGCCGAGGAAGGCGAACGCCGTCCAGGCACCGGCGAAGACGACGAGCGTGGCCGTGATCCGGCGGGCGTAGTAGGCGTAGCGGCGCCGCAGCAGGCCGGCGGCACGGATCTCCCGCGACAGGGCGGCGTAGTCGCTGCCGGTCGTGGGAGCTGTGGCCGCGGTCACCGGCGCCTGGCCGGCGTCGACGACGGCGCGGTGAACCGGACCTGCCGCGCGGCTGCCGCGTCCAGTTCGCCCGCCACGTGGCTGGTCTCCTCGACCAGGGGGTGGCTGAACAGGACGGGCTCGACCGTGACGGAGGTACGGGTGTGACGAGAGGTGTGGATCATGGAAGCTCCTTGGCGGGTGGCCGGCGCCGTTCGGCGCGGCAGCCACGGGTGGAAGAACGACCGGCCGGCGGTTCGTCGGAACGGCGCGGCTGGTGGGGTAGGTCTCAGCGGGGGGCGAGCATGAGCATCGCATCAGGTTCGCCGTTCCGGTGCTCCTCCGCACCCGGTGTCGACGGCGACCGAACCCGCCCGCTGTCACCCAGCCTACGCGAAGTCGCGCTCCAGCGCCGCGCCACCCGGCCGGGACCCGCTCGCAGGATGTGTCTGATCGGGAGGAGTGCACCACATCCCTGCTCGACGAATGGGCCTACGCCCGGCCCAGGACCGACAATGGCCAACGACGACCACCGCGATCCGGCACAACCTCGGCACCGGCCAATCCGCCACCTTTGGTCCAGGTGATGAGGGTGTGGAGGACGACCGCGCTGCGAGAGACGATGGCGAGCTCGTCGTAGCGAGTGGCCAGGCCGCGCCATTGTTTGAGCAGGTTGAAGCGGCGTTCGACGACGTTGCGCCCGCGGTAGGCCGTCGAGTCGAAAGCCGGTGGGCGGCCGCCGCGGGATCCGCGGCGTGTGCGGTGCCCGACCTGATCGGCAGGTCCGGGGATCACCGCGACGATGCCGCGGGCACGCAGATGTCCGCGGACCGCCCTGGAGGAGGAGGCCTGATCGCCGCGACCGGGCCGAGCGACCCGCAAGTGCCGCATCAGGTGTGGAAACAGGCGGCTCGGTCGGCAAATCCGTGTAATTCGACCCAGCTCCCTGCGAAGCGGGTGATGGCACCTGGGACGCTGTGGTGCGGCGCCTGCTCGCCGCTGCCGATGCCGCGGGGCAGATCGACTGGGCGGTCTCGGTGGATTCCACGATCACCCGGGCACATCAGCACGCCACCACCATCATGAGGATCCGAGAGCAACTGAAACCGCGAAACGCCCAGCAGCATCCCAGCCACCAGCCCCAACTTTTCTCAGACACGCCCTAGGTGTACTTGGCCGTTAGGTTGGTGGCAGTCGGCTGGTGGGTGGGTGGCCGCCGAGTGCGTTGTGGCGGCGTTGAGTGTTGTAGTGCTCGAGCCAGGGCGCAAGCGCGGCGGCTCGTTCGGTGTTGCTG
>NZ_PQHY01000115.1:0-16109 GCF_003385175.1 Amycolatopsis ruanii | reverse complement strand
CAGCCGGGCACTACCGTGGAACACGAGAACCTCCGGATCGGAGTGGGCCTTAGACAAGCCACATCCCAACCGGAGGTTCTCCTTTACTCAGCCAGACACGCCGCTACCAACGTCCTGACCGGATACAACTAGCTCCGGGCGTGCAACGCCTGCGCTGATGCTGACGATCGCCCGGAGCTGCTCCTGGCTCGCCCGGGCGACGGCACTTGACCGTGCCGGTCCTGGGAATCTCCAGCTCCCACGGCTCGATCCCCGACACGGCCGCGTCCATCAGCCCCTGGGCGGACAACGCGACCGGCGTCGTCATCTCCGATGCCGGACACTTCGTCCCGGACGAGCCAGCCCGGCGCCGGTGCGCGCGCGGTGACCGCGTTCATCGAGCCGGCAAGCGCACCGTGACCACGAGTCCGCCGCCCTCGCGGGGGCGCGCCGTCACCGCTCCGTCGTGGGCGCCGGCCACCGAGCGCACGATCGACAGCCCGAGACCGGCGCCCTTCGCCGAGTCCAGGCGCGGTGCGGCGCGGCGGCGGAACGGCTCGAACAGCGCCGGGATCTCCTCCGCGGCCACCACGGGCCCCGTGTTGCTCACCTCGATCTCGGCCTCGTCGCCGCGGGTGCGGGTGCTGATCCGGACCCAGCCGCCCGGCTCGTTGTGCCGGATGCCGTTCTCCACGAGGTTGTGCACCAGCCGTTCGAGCAGCAGCGCGTCGCCCAGGGTGGGGGCTTCCCCCGGCGCGTCGAGGACCGTCACGTTCGCCGCCGTCGCCTGGCCGGCGGTCTGCTCGACGACGTGCGTGACCACGTTGGCGAGGTCGAGCGGGAACCGTTCGGCGACGTGTTCCGACTTCGCCAGCACCAGCAGCCCGCTGATCAGCCGCTCGTGCCGCGAGTTGATCTGCAGCAGCTTCTCGCCCAGCTCCTTGACGTCCGGCGAGGCGCTCCGGCGGTGCATCGCGACCTCGACCAGCGACCGGTTCAGCGTCAGCGGCGTGCGCAGCTCGTGCGAGGCGTTCGCGACGAACCGCCGCTGGCCGTCGAACGACCGGTCCAGTCGCTCGACCATCGTGTTGAACGCCTCCGCCAGGTCCTTCACCTCGTCGTCCGGCCCGCGCAGCGTGATCCGCCGGTGCTGGCACGGGTCGGCGGAGGCGGCGATGCGGCGGGCCGAGCCGGTGACGCCGTGCAGCGGCGCCAGCACCCGGCCGGCGACCAGCCAGCCGAAGCCGATCGCCAGCGCACCCACCACGACCAACGCGATCGTGCCCTGCACGAGCAGCGAGTGCGCCGCCGCTTCCTTCAGCAACGCGGCCTGCTCACGCGCGACGCGCTCGGCTTCGGAGTCGATGAGCAGGTCGCCCAGGTCGTGCGCGGTGATCACCGGGTCCGTCCCGGGCGCCGGGCTGGTGCGGGTGAGCAGCTTGATCGTGCCGCGCCCGACCTGGGAGTTGAACAACGCGTAGGTGACGCCGAGCAGCACCACACCGCCGGCCAGGAACAGCCCGCCGTAGATGAGCGTGAGCCGCGCCCGCAGGGTGATCCGCCGGGGCCGCCTCACGGGATCCGGTACCCCACGCCGGTCACCGTCTCGACCACCGGCGGGTCGCCGAGCTTGCGGCGCAGCTTGAGGATCGTGAGCCGGACCGCGCCGGTGAACGGGTCGGCGTTCTCGTCCCACGCCTTCTCCAGCAGGAACTCGGCCGACACGGTCGCGCCGTCGGCCCGCAGCAGCTCGGCCAGCACGGCGAACTCCTTTTTGGACAGCGGGACGTACCGGCCGTCGCGGAAGACCTCGTGGCGCGCCGGGTCGAGCGTGATCCCGGCGCGGCTGAGGACCGGCGGCGCGGCCGGGCGCGCGCGGCGGCCGAGCGACAGGATGCGCGCGGCCAGTTCCGGGAACGCGAACGGCTTGGTGAGGTAGTCGTCGGCGCCGATGGTCAGCCCGGCGACGCGGTCGGTGACCTCCGCGGCGGCGGTCAGCATCAGCACGCGCGTCGGTGAGGACGAGGACACCAGCTCGCGGCACACGTCGTCGCCGTGCACGCCGGGCAGGTCCCGGTCCAGGACCACGACGTCGTAGTCGTTGACCGCCAGCCGGTCCAGCGCGCCCCCGCCGTCGTGGGCCACGTCCACCGCGTGCGCGTCCTCCCGCAGCCACTCCGCGATCGCCTCGGCGAGCATCGGCTCGTCCTCCACCACCAGAACCCGCACGTCACCAGCCTGACGGGCGCGGTGTTTCCTCGCCGTTAGCGATCTCGGAAACGCCCGGGAAATGCGCCGCCCCGTTTGATCTCCACCCGTTCGGTCCCGACATTTCGAAGGAGATCCCGATGCGCAAGATCCTGGCCGCGTTTCCCGTGGCCCTCGCACTGGCACTCGCCGGGTGCGGTTCCGGCGACGGCGGCGGGGACGGCGTGGCCTCGGCCGGCGGTGCCACGACCACGACCGCCGGCGCGCCGAGCGCGGGCGGAGCGGACATGGGGCTCAAGTTCGCCCAGTGCATGCGCGAGAACGGCGTGCCCATGGACGACCCGGTGGACGGCCGGATCACCATGAAGGTCGACGGTTCGATCCCGAAGGAGACGGTCGACAAGGCCCAGGAGGCGTGCCGCCAGTACAACCCGCAGGAGAACGGGGCCGCCAAGTCCGACCCGAAGATGGAACAGGCGGCCCGCGACTTCGCCGTCTGCATGCGGGAGAACGGCGTCGAGGCCTTCCCCGACCCGGAGCCCGGGCAGAAGGGCATCCGCATCGAGGGCAGCTCGGCCTCCGATCCGGACTTCGAGCAGGCGTCGCAGAAGTGCCAGGAAGTGCTCGCGGGGGCCCGCGGATGACCGTGGTGGAACCGCGCCGGCGCGGCCGGGCCCGGGTCTACGCCGTGGTGTTCGTGCTCTTCGTGGCCGTCGCGGGCGGGGCGTGGGCGGTCGTCGCGCGTGGCGACGACGGCGCCGCCCCGGCCGCGGTGGACCTGCCGCCGAGCACGGCGAAGGTCCAGCGGCAGACGCTCGACGACACCCAGACCGAGGACGGTGAACTCGGCTACGGCGCCTCCGCGACGGTGGCGAACCGGTTGCCGGGCACGGTCACCGCGGTTCCGGACAGCGGGTCCGTGATCGGCCGCGGCCAGCCGGTCTTCCGCGTCGACGACAAGCCGGTGACGTTGATGTACGGCGTGATGCCCGCCTACCGCGCGCTGGCCGAGGGCACCGAGGGCGCCGACGTGCGGCAGCTGGAGGAGAACCTCAGCGCGCTGGGCTACACCGGTTTCACGATCGACGACGAGTACAGCTCGGCCACCGCGGACGCCGTCCGGGAGTGGCAGGAGGACCTCGGCCTCGACGAGACCGGTGTGGTCGAGCTGGGCCGGGTCGTCTTCACCCCCGGCGAGATCCGGGTCGACACCGTGGACGCGAGCGTGGGCCAGCCGGCCGCGCCGGGGCAGAAGGTGCTGTCCTACACGGGCACCGCGAAGGCGGTGACCGTCGAGCTGGACCCGTCGGACCAGCGGCTGGCCCAGGAGGGCGCCGCCGTGCAGGTCACGCTGCCCGACGACCGGAAGGTGGCCGGGAAGATCACCGACGTCGCCACCGTGATCGAACCGGCCGGCGGGCAGGGCCAGGAGGCGCAGACCAAGGTCGAGGTCGAAATCGCGTTCGACGACCAGCAGGCCGTGGCGGGCTACGCGCTCGCGTCCGTCGACGTCACCTTCACCGCCGAGAAGCGCGAGAACGTGCTCGCCGTGCCGGTCGCCGCGCTCGTCGCGTTGTCCGAGGGCGGGTTCGGCGTCGAGGTGGTCGAGGGCACCACTACGCGGTACGTGCCGGTGAAGACCGGGTTGTTCGCCGAGGGCAAGGTCGAGGTCAGCGGCGACGGGCTCGCCGAGGGCATGGTCGTGGGGATGCCGAAATGATCTCGCTGACCGACGTGACCAAGCGCTACTCCGGCGTGGTCGCGCTGGCCGGGGTGTCGCTGCGGGTCGAGCCGGGAGAACTGGTCGCGATCGTGGGGCCGTCCGGGTCGGGCAAGTCGACGATGCTCAACGTGCTCGGCACGCTCGACCGGCCCACCTCGGGGAGCGTGCACATCGACGGCCACGACGTGGCGACCCTGTCCGACGCCAAGCTCTCCGCGTTGCGGGCGCGCCGGATCGGGTTCGTGTTCCAGCAGTTCCACCTCGCGGCCGGCACCCCGGCGCTGGACAACGTCGCCGACGGCCTGCTCTACACCGGACTGCGCGCGGGGGAGCGGCGGCGCCGGGCGGCGGCCGCGCTGGAACGGGTCGGGCTCGGGCACCGGATGGACCACGAGCCGCACGAGCTGTCCGGCGGGGAACGCCAGCGGGTCGCGATCGCGCGGGCCGTCGCGGGCGACCCGCCGCTGCTGCTGGCCGACGAGCCCACCGGCGCGCTCGACTCGGCGTCCGGCGCCGGGGTGATGACGCTGATGCGGGAGCTGAACGAATCCGGCACCACGGTCGTGATCATCACGCACGACCGGGACATCGCGGCGTCGCTGCCGCGGCAGGTGCGGATGCGGGACGGCCGGGTCGTCGAGGAGGTGACGCGATGACCGCCGCGTTGTCCCCGGCCCGGATGTGGCCGCGGGACGTGGTCAAGGTCGGCGCGGTCGGTCTGCGGACCCGTCCGACGCGCGCGTTCCTGTCCGCGCTGGGGATCGCGATCGGCATCGCCGCGATGGTCGCGGTGGTGGGGATCTCGTCGTCGTCGCGGGCCGAGCTGGACCGGACGCTGGCGGCGCTGGGCACCAACCTGCTCACCGTGTCGCCGGGCACCACCCTGACCGGTGAGGCGGCGCAGCTGCCGGAGACGGCGGAGGCGATGGTCGCGCGGATCGGGCCGGTGGAGTCGGTGTCGGCGATCGCCCGGCTGGCCGACGCGAAGGTCTACCGCACGGACAAGATCCCCGAGGCGCAGACCAACGGGCTCGCCGCCTACGCGGCCCGGCTGGACCTCCCGGCGACGACCGGTGCGCGGACGCGCAGCGGAACCTGGCTCAACGAAGCCACGAGCGGCTATCCGGCGGTCGTGCTCGGTTCGTCCGCGGCCGAGCGGCTGGGCATCTCGCGTGCCGGGCCGGACGTCCAGGTGCTGGTCGGCGGGCGCTGGTTCACCGTGGTCGGGATCCTCGAACCGGCGGCGCTGGCGCCCGAGCTGGACTCGGCCGCGCTGGTCGGCTGGGAGGTGGCGGCGAGCGAGCTGCGGTTCGACGGGCTGCCCACCACGATCTACACGCGCTCGCAGGACGCGCAGGTCCCGGCGGTGCAGTCGGTGCTGGGGGCGACCGCGAACCCGGCGGCGCCGAACGAGGTCGAGGTGTCCCGGCCCTCGGACGCCCTGGCCGCGCAGCAGGCGGCGGGTGAGGCGTTCACCGGGCTGCTGCTCGGGCTGGGCGCGGTGGCGCTGCTCGTCGGCGGGGTCGGGGTGGCGAACACGATGGTGATCTCGGTGCTGGAACGGCGCGCGGAGATCGGCCTGCGGCGCTCGCTCGGCGCGACGCGCGGGCAGATCCGGACCCAGTTCCTGGCCGAGTCGCTGCTGCTGTCCGCGCTCGGTGGGCTCGGCGGGGCGGTGCTGGGGAGCGTGGTGACGGTCGGCTACGCGCTCTACCAGTCGTGGCCGGTGGTGGTGCCGCTGTGGGCGGTGGCCGGCGGGGCCGGCGCGACGCTCGTGATCGGCGGGATCGCCGGACTGTACCCGGCGATCCGGGCGTCCCGCTTGTCGCCGACGGAGGCGCTGGCGACGCCGTGACGCCGAGGCGGGTGCCGTTCGCCGGGGGCGGCACCCGCCTCGCCGTCAGCCGAGCAGCTCGCGGAAGCGGTCGACGCCGATGTTGCCGCCGGAGAGGATGACACCGACCCGGCCGGTGAAGCCGCCCTTGAGCAGCCCGGCGAGGGAGGTCGCGCCGCTCGGTTCGAGGACGATCTTGAGCCGCTCGAACGCGAACCGCATCGCCTCGCGGATCTCGTCGTCGCTGACCAGGACGATGTCGTCGACCAGGCGCTGGTTGACGGAGAAGGTCAGCTCGCCGGGCACGTCGGCGAGCAGCCCGTCGGCGATGGTGCGGGCGACCGGGATCCGCACACGCTCGCCCTGGCGGAGGGAGAGCTGCGTGTCGTTGGCCTGCTCGGGCTCGACGCCGATCACCCGGATGCCCGGGTGCAGGCCCTTGGCCGCGGTGGCGCTCCCGGCCATCAGCCCGCCGCCGCCGATCGGGGCGATGAGGGTGTCCAGCTCGCCGGTCTCTTCGAGGAGTTCCAGCGCGGCGGTGCCCTGACCGGCCATGACGTGCGGGTGCTCGTAGGGCGGGATGAGGGTCAGGCCGCGGTCCGAGGCGAGCTGGTTGCCGATCGCGACGCGGTCGCCGGTGTAGCGGTCGTAGGTGACGACCTCGGCGCCGTAGCCGCGGGTGGCCTCCACCTTGGTGGACGGGGTGTCCTCGGGCATCAGGATGACGGCCTTCGCGCCGGCCAGCTTGGCCGCGAGGGCGACCGCCTGGGCGTGGTTGCCGGACGAGTACGCGGCGACGCCCTTGCTGAGCTGCTCGGGTGTCAGGTGGGAGATCGCGTGGTAGGCCCCGCGGAACTTGAAGGCGCCGATGCGCTGGAAGTTCTCGGCCTTGAGGAACGCGGTGGTGCCGGTGCGCTGGTCGAGGGTGGCGGAGGTCAGCACAGGCGTCCGATGAGCGACACCGTCGATCCGCTTGGCGGCGCTCCGGATGGCTTCGAGATCGAGCATGAGGACCATCTTATACGAGGTGTCTAGGGGTTAGACGGATCGTCGAAATTGGAGGTGCTCGTCGCCTGCCGAAGGCGGCGCGGCTTCAAAGACCAAGGGATGTCCTCGCCGGACGGGCAGGCTCCGGGATGACGGGGGATCGTTGTCGGCTCGCCTTTTCGAGGTGGTCGCTGGGTGGCTCATCCCGTCGCCTTCCGGTTTGGGTGTATCACTTTGAGCCAGGCCCGCAAGGTTGCGTTGTCCGGCGGCGATTGGCGGCCTGGGTTGCGGGCCTGGCTCAAAGTGATCGTTGCGGTGTCAGGCGACGGGATGACCACCCAGCTCTTCGGGGGTAGGGCAGGCCGCTGCGCGGCGTTGCAGGTAGCGCTGCTCGGGCAGGCTCGTGGTGCGTTTTGCGGCTCGCTGGTATTCCTCGCGGGCCTGTTCGTGTTCTCCGGCGCGTTCCAGCAGGTGGGCGCGGACCGCGTGCAGGCGGTGGTGTTCGGTCAGGCGGGCGTCCTCGGTCAGCGGGTCCAGCAGTGCCAGCCCGGCTCGCGGGCCCGACGTCATCGCCACGGCCACCGCCTTGTTCAGGGTGACCATCGGGTTCGGGGCCACCCGCTCCAGCAGCTGGTACAGCGCCACGATCTGCGGCCAGTCCGTCTCCTCGTCGCTCGGCGCCTCGTCGTGGACGGCGGCGATCGCGGCCTGCAGCTGGTACGCGCCGAGCCGCCGGGTCTTCGCCAAGGCCTCGCTGACCAGGGCGACTCCCTCGTCGATCAGGGCGCGGTCCCAGCGGCTCCGGTCCTGTTCGGACAGTGGAACCAGCTCACCGCCGACGCTGCGGGCGGCGCGGCGGGCGTGGGTCAGCAGCATCAGCGCCAGCAGGCCCGCGACCTCCCAGTCCGACGGCAACAGCCGCCGCACCAGGCGGGTCAGGCGGATCGCCTCGGTGGCCAGGTCGTCGCGCTGCAGGTCGGGTCCGGTGGTCGCCGTGTAGCCCTCGTTGAACATCAGGTACAGCACGTGCAGCACCGCGTCGAGCCGCTCGTCCCGGTCCTCCGCCGGCGGCAGCGCGAACCGGGCGCCCTTCACCTTCTGCTTGGCCCGGCTGATCCGCTGGGCCATCGTCGCCTCGGGGACGAAGAACGCCTTCGCGATCTCGGCCGTCGTCAGGCCACCCACGGCCCGCAGCGTCAACGCGATCCGCGACGGCGCCGACAACGACGGGTGGCAGCACAGGAACAGCAGGGTGAGCGTGTCGTCCGCGTCGCCCGGGCCGCGTTCGTCGGCGCCCGGCGCGACCAGCAGCGCCGCCGGGGTGGCGAGCAGGTCCTCGTCCTCCCGGCGACGCCGCGCGCTGTCGCTGCGCATCCAGTCGGTCAGGCGCCGCGTCGCGACCGTCAGCAGCCACCCGCGCGGGTTGTCCGGCACGCCGGCCTCGGCCCACTGCGTCGACGCCGCGAGCAGCGCCTCCTGCACCGCGTCCTCACACGTGTCGAGCCCGCCGTAGCGGCGCATGAGGATCGCCAGCACCTGCGGCGCCAGCTCGCGGAGCAGGTCCTCGGTCATCCCTGGCCGCCGGGCAGCACCGGCCACACCTCGACCTGCCGGAACGCGCCGAGCAGCTCGCCGGTCGCGGAGTTCTTCATGCGCGTCATCCTTCCTGATCGCCCGTCCGCCGGAAGGAGGTACGGAGCGGGCCGTCTTCCCTCGACACGGCGCGCGAGGAATTTTTCCGGCCTAGAGTTCTCGATGTGGACCTGCCCGTGATGCCGCCGGTCAAGCCGATGCTGGCGAAGGCCGTGCACGAGATGCCCCGCGAACCCGGGCTGCACTACGAGCCGAAGTGGGACGGGTTCCGCTGCGTCGTGTTCCGCGACGGTGCCGAGGTCGAGCTGGGCTCCCGCAACGACCGGCCCCTGACCAGGTACTTCCCCGAGCTGGTCGACCTGCTCAAGGCCGCGTTGCCGCAGCGGTGCGTGGTCGACGGCGAGATCGTCATCGTCACCCGCGACGGCCTCGACTTCGACAACCTCCAGCTCCGCCTGCACCCCGCCGCGTCCCGCGTGCGGAAGCTGGCCGAGGAGACGCCGGCGAGTTTCGTGGCTTTCGACGTGCTCGCGCTCGACCACGCCGACCTCACCGGCGAGGCGTTCCGCCGTCGCCGGCACGTCCTCGAAGGGGTGCTCGACGACTCACTCGCCCGGGTGCACCTGACCCCGATGACGCAGGACCCGGACGTCGCGCAGGACTGGTTCACCCGGTTCGAGGGCGCCGGGTTCGACGGGGTGATGGCCAAGCCCGGGGACCTGCCGTACGAGCAGGACAAGCGCGTGATGTGGAAGGTCAAGCACGAGCGCACCGCGGACTGCGTGGTGGCCGGGTTCCGCTGGCACAAGGACGGCAACGGGATCGGGTCGCTGCTGCTCGGGCTGTACGACGCCGACGGGCGCCTGCAGCACATGGGTGTGGCCAGCAGCTTCACCGCTGCGCGGCGCCGTGAGCTGGTCGACGAGCTGGCGCCGCTGCGGGAGGGGGCGATGGAGAACCACCCGTGGCGGGAGTGGGCGTCGTTCGAGATGGACGGCAGGCGGGTGCCGGGCGCGCAGAGCCGGTGGAACGCGGGCAAGGACCTGTCGTGGGAGCCGGTGCGGATCGAGCTGGTCGCCGAGGTGCGTTACGACCACCTGCAGGCGGGCCGCTTCCGCCACGCGACGCGCCTGGTGCGGTTCCGGCCCGATCGGACGCCCGGGTCGTGCCGGTACGACCAGCTGGAAGAGGTGCCGCCGGCGGAGCTGACCGCCCTGTTCAGCGAGGTGAGAGCGTGAGCGCCGTCCCCATCGAGGGCACCGAGGTCACCATTTCGTCGCCGGACAAGATCTACTTCACCGAGCGGGGCGAGACGAAGCTCGATCTGGTGCGCTACTACCAGGCGGTCGAGGGGCCGCTGATGAACACGCTGCGGGACCGGCCGTTGCTGCTGGAGCGCTACCCGGACGGGGCGAGCGGCAAGTCGTGGTTCCAGAAGCGCGTCCCGAAGTCGACGCCGCCCTGGGTGCGGACGACGGTCGTGTCGACCCCCAACGGCACGACTTCCGATGCGCTGGTGGCGGCTGATCTGGCGCACATCCTGTGGGCGGTGAACCTGGGTTGCATCGGGTTCCACGTGTGGCCGTACCGCGCTTCGGCGCCGGATTTCGCCGATGAGCTGCGGATCGACCTGGACCCGTCGCCGGGGGTGGGCTTCGAGCAGGTCCGCGAGGCGGCGGTGCTGACGAAGGAGCTGCTGGACTCGCTGGGGATCACGGCGTACGTCAAGACCACCGGGTCTCGGGGTCTGCACGTCTACGTCGCGCTGGAACCACGGTGGGATTCGTACGCCGTCCGTGCCGCGGCGGTGGCGCTGGCGCGTGAACTGGAGCGGCGGCACCCGGATCTGATCACGGCGCAGTGGTGGAAGGAGGAGCGGGGCGCGCGGGTCTTCGTGGACTTCAACCAGAACGCGCCGCACAAGACGGTGTTCGGCGCGTGGTGCGTGCGACCGCGCGCCGGGGGCCAGGTCTCGACGCCGATTTCCTGGGGCGAGCTGTCCACTGTGGAGCCGGCTGAGCTGACGCTGTCGACGGTGCCGGAGCTGGTCGCACGCCGGGGCGACCCGTGGGCGGAGATGGGCGCGCGGCCGCAGTCCATCGAGGCGCTGCTGGAGATGTCGGAGCGCGACATGGCAGCGGGGCTGATGGACGCGCCGTGGCCGCCGGTGTACCCAAAGCAGCCGAACGAGCCACCAAGGGTAGCCCCAAGCAGGGCGAAGAAGGGTTAGGGAGGGAGCTGGCGGCCGGCAAGGCAACCGACTACGCGCCAGTCCTCCCCAGCATCGGAAACCGGCGGCCGGCACCACAAGCGGCCCGGCACTCAGCTGACCGCGCGGCAGCCCTGCGAACCGCCGGCCGGCAACGCAAGTGGACCGACTACACGCCAGGGCCGCGCGGCAGCCCTGCGCTACCGGCGGCCGGCAACGCGAGTGGCCTGGCACTTAGCTGACCGCGCGGCAGCCCTGCGAACCGCAGCCCGGCAACGCAGCAGGACCGACTACCCCAACCAGACCTCCCCCGCCCCCGATCCACAGCCGGTCTTTGGTCGCCGATCAGGCGTGTCAAGGTACTCTTTCCCGCCTTGACACGCCTGCTCGGCGACTGAAACACAATCAGGCATCGGGGGCGGGGGTGGTCGGAAGGTGACCGTTCGGCGCCGTGAGGCGCTTTCCGCCCGCAGGGCGGGCTCTCCGCCTGCCCAAGCCGCCGGTTCAAAGATCAAAAGATGTCCTCGCCGGACGGGCAGGCTCCGGGATGACCAAGGGGTGCCTCGTCTCGCCTTGGCGAGGTGGTCGCTGGGTGGTCATCCCGTCGCCTTCCGGTTTGTGCATATCACCTTGAGCCAGGGCCGCAAGGTTGGCATGTCAACTCGCGCCCCAGCGGAGGTTGCGGCCCTGGCTCAAGGTGATCGTCACGTGTCAGGCGACGGGATGACCACCCAGCTACCTTGGGTTCAAAGACGGCGCTGGCGCGCCGTCAGCGGCCCAGGTATCCGCCCATCGCTTTGAAGTGCTGCGTGGCCGGTAGTTCCGTGCCGTCTTCCAGGCGTACCCGCTCGATCACCAGGCCGTGGTTCTTCCCGAAGCGGGCGTCGGCGCCGGCGACGATCACCACGCCTTCTCCCTCCGGGATGAAGATGCGTCCGGGCGTGCCGCCGTACCGTCCCTTCGAGACGGATGCCTTGATCACCCGGATCGTCTGTCCCTTGTGGGTGGTGAAGGCGTTCGGGTACGGGTCGGACTGGGCGCGGACCAGGCGGTCGATGTCTTCGGCCGGCCAGGTCCAGTCGATGCGGCTGTCCTCAATGGATCGCTTGTGGAAGAAGCTCGCCTTGGAGCGGTCCTGCGGCACCGGCTCGTAGTCGCCCGATTCGAGCTTCGCCAGTGCCTCCGACACCACCGGGGCGATCAGGTCCACGGTGCGGTGGAACAGATCGGTGACCGTGTCCCGCGGACCGACCTCGACGGCCCGCTGCAGGATGATGTCGCCCGCGTCCAGTTCGTCGTTCATCATGTGCGCGGTTACGCCGACCTCATTCTCCCCGTTGATCAGCGCCCAGATCAGCGGGGAGAAACCGGCGTAGGCGGGCAACAGCGAATCGTGCACGTTGAGGGTGCCCCGGGGCGGCAGGTTGAAGATCTCCGGCGGCAGCCAGGTGCGCCAGTTGTTCGCCACAATGATCTCCGGCTCGGCCTCCTTGAGCCGCGCCGCCACCTCGTCGTCCGGGCGGTTGCGCTCGATCACCGGAACACCGTTCTCCCGCGCGAGTTCCGCGACCGAGTCGGACCAGATCTTCTCGTACGCGTGGTCGCTCTTCGGGTGCGTCACGACGAGCACCACCTCGTGACCGGCGTCCAGCAGTGCACGCAGCGTGCGGTGCCCCCACGTCTGGTAGCCGAACATCGCGACCCGCATCGGTCCTCCTCGTTCCGGGATCAACATCACGCCCGAATGTAGTAGTTAAGCCTCCCCTAACTTAGGTTAGGGTTGCCTCGGTTGTACATCTACGGATAGGACGGGCATGCCAGAACCGCAGGAAGTTCCGGTCTACGACCTGGTCGGGGTCGGCTTCGGCCCTTCGAATCTCGCGCTGGCGATCGCCGTCACCGAGCACAACGCCGGCGGCGGGGCGGCGGTCACCGCGCACTTCCTGGAGCGGCAGCCGCGCTTCGGCTGGCACCGGGGGATGCTGCTGGACAACGCCACCATGCAGGTGTCGTTCCTCAAGGACCTCGTCACCATGCGCAACCCGGCCAGCGAGTTCAGCTTCCTGTCCTACCTGCACAGCCAGGGGCGCCTCGTCGACTTCATCAACCACAAGAACCTCTTCCCGCTGCGGATCGAGTTCCACGACTACCTGGAGTGGTCGGCCGCCAAGGTGGACGACCTCGTCTCCTACGGCCGCGAGGTTGCCGGGATCACGCCGGTTCCGGGCGAGGAAACGTTGTTCGACGTGCGGACCACCGACGGGCAGGTGTTCCGCGCCCGCAACGTCGTGTTCGGCACCGGGCTGCGGCCGAACCTCCCCGAGGGCGTCACGACCAGTGACCGGATCTGGCACAACCACCAGCTGCTGCACCGGATCGGCAAGGTGACCGACCCCGAGCGGTGCGTCGTCGTCGGCGCCGGGCAGAGCGCTGCCGAGGTCACCGCCTTCCTGCACGACAGGTTTCCGCGGGCCGAGGTGTGCTCGGTGTTCGCCCGCTACGGTTACAGCCCGTCGGACGACAGCTCGTTCGCGAACCGGATCTTCGACCCGGAAGCGGTCGACGCGTTCTACACCGCGCCGGAGGACGTCAAGCGTCGGCTGATGGACTACCACGGCAACACGAACTACTCGGCCGTGGACCTCGACCTCATCGACGACCTGTACCGCCGCGTGTACCGCGAGAAGGTGCAGGGCGTGCAGCGGCTGCGGATCTTCAACGCGTGCCGCCCGATCGACGTCGACGAGACCGAGTCCGGTGTCCGCATGGCGATCGAGTCCCTGACCACGGGCGAGAAAACGGTGCTGGACGCGGACCTCGTCGTCTACGCGACCGGATACCGTCCGGCCGATCCGACGTCACTGCTCGGTGAGCTGGCCGCGAAGTGCCGCCGCGACGAGCAGGGCCGTCTGCGCGTCGAGCGCGACTACCGGCTGGTGGCCCCGGACGTCAAGGCCGGGCTGTACCTGCAGGGCGGCACCGAGCACTCGCACGGCATCACCGCCTCCCTGCTCTCCAACACCGCGGTGCGGGTCGGCGAAATCCTGCGCTCGATCCTCGACCGGCGGGAACCGTCGTTCGACTGGCCGGCCCAATACGCGGTCAGTGGTGTGAAAGCCGAGGAGTGGGCGTGACCGAGTACGACCTCGAGACCTTTGGATCGGTGGCTGAGCCACTGAGCCTCGTGACCAGGCTGGCGCGTGCCGGGTTCGACGACTACGTCGTCTACGAGCGGGACGGCGTGTGGACGTTCGCGGGTGGGGCGCTCGCGACGGTGTCACTCGACGCCGAGCGAGTGCGCATCTCGTACGGCGGCGAGGTGACCGATCGTGCGTGGACCGGGTCGCCGGGCGAGGCGATGCGGTCGGCGCTGGCGGAACTGCCCGTCACGGGATGGAACGCCTACGGCCGCGTGCACTTCTCGTTCGCCGGGCTGGTGCCGGGGCTGGGACTGCGGGGCGCCGCGACCCCACCGGGCGAGGTGGTGCGGGTGATCGTGCCGCGCACCGAGGTGCGGCTCGACGGGCACACGGTCGGCATCCGCGGCGTGGACGCCGCCGAGCGGGCGCGGGTCCGCGAAATCCTCGAAGCGTCGTTCGCGGCGGACCAGCCACAACCGGCCGAAGTGGACGTCCGGGCCGGTGGCGAGAGCTACCGCGAGCGGGTCGCGCAGGCGGTCAAGGAGATCCGGCAGGGCCAGTACCAGAAGGTGATCCTGTCCCGGGTCGTGCGGATCCCGTTCCCGGCCGACCTGGTCGCGACCTACGAACTCGGGCGGCGCGGCAACACCCCGGCCCGGTCGTTCCTGCTGCGGCTGGGCGGTGCCGAGGCGGCCGGGTTCAGCCCGGAGATCGTGGTGTCGGTCGACGCGAGTGGTCAGGTCACGACGCAGCCACTGGCCGGCACGCGCGCGTTCGGCCGGGGCAGCGCGGCGGACGCGGCCGCGCGGGCCGAGCTCGAGTCGGACCCCAAGGAGGTGTTCGAGCACGCCGTGTCGGTGCGGACCGCGCAGGAGGAGATGCGGCGGGTGTGCGTGCCGGAGTCGGTGCGGGTCGGCGACTTCATGGGCATCAAGGAGCGGGGCAGCGTGCAGCACCTGGCTTCGCTGGTGAACGGGGACCTCGCGGACGGCCGGTCGGCGTGGGACGCGCTGGAGGCGGTCTTCCCGGCGGTGACCGCGTCCGGCATCCCCAAGCGCGAGTCCCTGGACGCGATCTCCCGGATGGACGATCCGCGCGGGTTGTACAGCGGCGCGGTGATAGCGCTTTCCCACGACGGCGCCCTGGACGCGGCGCTGGTGCTGCGGGCGGTGTACCAGGAGGGTGCGCAGGCGTGGCTGCGCGCGGGCGCCGGGATCGTCGCGGACTCGACGCCCGAGCGTGAGTTCGAGGAAACCTGCGAGAAGCTGGGTTCGGTGGCGCCGTTCGTGGTGCGCGCCTGACTCGTGAAAAAGGCCCCGGGGTTGCCCGGGGCCTTTTTCAGCGGCGGCGCCAGAGTAGCCAGCCGAGGTAGGCGCCACCGAGCGCGGCGGTCGCCACCCCGACCGGCAGCGTCGCCGAGCCGGCGATGCGCTGGGCGACGAAGTCCGCGGCCAGCACCAGCAACGCGCCCATCCACGCGGCCGGGAGGATGCCCGCGCCGGCGGCCCTGGTCAGGCGCTTGGCCAGCTGGGGCGCGGTGAGGGAGACGAAGGCGATCGGCCCGGCGGCGGCGGTCGCGATCGCGCAGGCCGCCGTGCCGACGACCAGCAGGTAGACGCGGCTGCGTTCGACCGGGACGCCGAGCGCGGCCGCGGCGTCGTCGCCCATTTCGAGCATGTCCAGCCGTCGCGTGCCGGCGAGCAGCAGCGGGATCAGCGCGACCAGGGCGATCGCCAGTGGCCAGAACTGGGTCCAGCCGAGGTTGTTGAGGCTGCCGGTGAGCCAGACCGTCGCGCGGGCGACGTCGGCGAGCTGGGCGTTGACGATCAGGTAGAAGTTGACGGCCTGGAGGATCGCGCTGACGCCGATGCCGACCAGGACCAGGCGGGAGCCGCGGACGCCGCGCTGCCAGGCGAGCAGGTAGACGGCGAGCGCGGTGACCAGCCCGCCGGCGAGGGCGCCGCCGGAGACGGCCAGGGTGCCGCCGCCGAAGAGCAGGATGATCAGCAGGCCGCCGGTGGTGGCGCCGTAGTTGAACCCGATGATGTCCGGGCTGCCGAGCGGGTTGCGCGACAGGCTCTGGAAGACGGCGCCGCTCATGCCGAGCGCGGCCCCGACGGCGAGCGCGATGAGCACGCGGGGCAGCCGGAGGTCGAGCACGGCGAAGTTCGTGATGCGGCTGCCATTGCCGAGCAAGGTGCGAACGACATCGAGCGGCGCGACGGCGATCGACCCGGTGCCCAGGGCGAGCACCCCGAAGACGACGACCGCGACCGCAAGGGCGACACAAACGAGGAGCGAGCGTCGGTTGGCGGGATGGGGCGCCGTGCGGGCCTTGGTGAGGAGCTGGGTCATGAGGGGGCCGCCTCGTGGTGGTGCGAGTGGGCGGGTGGTGTGGGTGTGGTTGGGCCGCTCGTGCGGGGGGTGGTGTGTGGG
>NZ_PQHY01000114.1:0-16362 GCF_003385175.1 Amycolatopsis ruanii | reverse complement strand
GGCGGCGGCGGGGTGGAAGTGGGGACGGCCCCGGACCCCGCCAGTCCGGGCCCCCGGACGGTCTGGGTGGGCCCGGCGCTGGCCGGGCTGCTGCTGGTCACCGCCGTGCTCTACCTGTGGGGACTGAGCGCGTCCGGCTGGGCCAACGCGTTCTACTCGGCCGCCGCGCAGGCCGGCGGCGAGAGCTGGCAGGCGTGGTTCTTCGGCTCCAGCGACGCGGCCAACGCGATCACCGTCGACAAGACGCCCGCCGCGTTGTGGGTGATGGGCCTGTCGGTGCGGCTGTTCGGGCTGAGCTCGTGGAGCGTCCTCGTGCCGCAGGCGCTGATGGGCGTCGGCTCGGTGTGGGCGCTGTTCGCGGCCGTGCGCCGGGTGTCCGGACCGGCCGCGGGCCTGCTGGGCGGCGCGGTGCTCGCGCTGACCCCGGTGGCCGCGCTGATGTTCCGGTTCGACAACCCGGACGCGCTGCTGGTGCTGCTGCTCGTGCTCGGCGCGTACTGCGTGGTGCGGGCGCTGGAGAAGGCGAGCCCGAAGTGGCTGGCGCTGGCCGGGGTCGCGGCCGGGTTCGGCTTCCTGGCGAAGATGCTGCAGGCGTTCCTGGTGCTGCCCGCGTTCGGGATCGCTTACCTGCTCGCGGCGCCCACGTCGCTGGGCAAGCGGCTGCTGCACCTGCTCGGTGCGCTGGGCGCGGTGGTCGTCTCGGCCGGCTGGTACCTCGCGGTCGCCGAGCTGTGGCCGGCGTCCGCGCGGCCCTACATCGGCGGTTCGCAGACCAACAGCATCCTCGAGCTGACCCTGGGCTACAACGGCGTCGGCCGGATCACCGGCCCGGGGGTCGGCAGCCTGGGCGGCGCGCAGAGCGACGGCAGCTGGGCGCGGCTGTTCGGCAGCGAGATGGCCGGCGGGATCGCCTGGCTGCTGCCGGCGGCGGCGATCGCGCTCGGCGCGCTCGTCTGGCTGACCTGGCGCGCGCCGCGCACCGACCGCACGCGTGCCGCGGCGGTGCTGTGGGGCGGCTGGCTGGTCGTGACCGGTGGCGTGTTCAGCTTCATGAGCGGGATCATCCACCCGTACTACACGGTCGCGCTGGCCCCGGCGGTCGCCGCGCTCGCCGGGACCGGGGCCGTGCGGCTGTGGCGGGCGCGGGCGCACCCGATCGCGTCCGGGTTGCTGTCCAGCGGTGTCGGGCTCACCGCGCTGACCGCGTACTTGTTGCTGACGCGGGAATCCACGTGGCTGCCGTGGCTGAAGTACGTGGTGCTGCTGTCCGGGCTGGCCGCCGCGGTGCTGATCCTGGTGTCCGACCGGCTGCCGCGCGCCGGTGCCCGCGTGGTCGCGGTGGTGGCGCTGGTCGGTTCGCTGCTCGGGTCCGGCGCGTACACCGTCGCGACCGCGGCCACGCCGCACTCCGGGGCGATCCCCTCGAGCGCGATCGTCAGCGGCGGGTTCGGTGGGTTCGGCGGACGAGGCGGTCCTCGCGGCGGCGGTGTCGGCAGCCTGCTCATCACGACGACACCGAGCGCGGAGATGACCGCACTGCTGCAGGCCGACGCGGAGAACTACACGTGGGTGGCGGCCACGGTCGGCTCCAACCCCGCGGCGAGTTACCAGCTGGCGTCCGGCTTCCCGGTGATGGCGCTGGGCGGGTTCAACGGCACCGACCCGTCCCCGACGCTGGAGCAGTTCCAGGCCTACGTCGCCGACGGGCGGATCCACTACTTCATCGGCGAACCCACGGAGATCAACAGCACCGGCGGCAGCGACGCGGCGGAGGAGATCGCCGCATGGGTGGCGGCCACGTTCACGGCGACCACTGTGGACGGTGTCACGGTGTACGACCTGACTTCCTAGGCAGCACAAGACTTCTGCAAAGTCAGCGCACAGCCCCGGCACCACCAGCATCGACACCCGGACCGCCAACCCGGTTCTCGACGTCGTCATCCCGGTCCACAACGAGGAAACCGACCTCGAACCGAGTGTCCGCCGGCTGCACGCGCACCTGGTCGCCACCCTGCCCTACCGCTTCCGCATCACCATCGCCGACAACGCGAGCACCGACACCACCCTGCTGGTGGCCGAACGGCTCGCGCGCGAGTTCGCCGAGGTCGAGGTGCACCACCTGGACCTCAAGGGCCACGGGCGCGCGCTCAACGCCGTCTGGTCCGCCTCCGACGCCCAGGTGCCGGCCTACCTGGATGTCGACCTGTCGACCGATCTCGCCGCGCTGGCGCCGCTCGTCGCCCCGCTGATCTCCGGGCACTCGGACGTCGCGATCGGCTCGCGGCTCGCCCGCGGCGCGCGTGTGGTGCGCGGAGTGCTGCCGCTGGTCGAGGACACCGGCTGGTTCTTCGAGACCGAACTGCTCGTCCTCGCGCAGCGCGCCGGCCTGCGCATCCACGAGGTCCCGGTGGACTGGGTCGACGACCCGGACTCGTCGGTGGACATCGTCGCGACCGCCACCGCCGACCTCAAGGGCGTGGCCCGCCTGCTGCGCGCGTTCCCAAGGGCACGCTGCCGATCGGTGTCGCGGCGCCCGGGGTGCCACCACGGCTCGCCACGCAACTGGTCCGCTTCGCGGCGATCGGCGTCGGCAGCACCCTGGCCTACCTCGTGCTGTTCCTCGTGCTGCGCCTGGGCACGGGTGCGCAGCTCGCCAACTTCCTGGCCCTGGGCGTCACCGCGATCGCCAACACGGCCGCCAACCGCCGGTTCACCTTCGGCGTGCGCGGCGCGAAGGGCGCGGGACGGCACCAGTTCGAGGGCCTGATCGTGTTCGGGCTCGGGCTCGTCCTCACCAGCGGATCGCTCGCGCTGCTGCACGGCCTCACCGCGCCCGGACTCGTGCTCGAGCTGGCCGTCCTGGTGCCGGCGAACCTCGCCGCCGTCCTGCGATTCGTCCTGCTGCGCGGCTGGGTGTTCCACCCGCGCCGGCAGCACTGACCCGGTCCACCAACGAGCGGGAGTTCACCCCATGACCCCAGCTTCACCGTGCTGGCGCCGCAGGCGCTGATGGGCGTCGCCTCGGTCGGGTTGCTGTACGCGACCGTGAAGCGCACCTCCGGTCCCGTGGCAGGGTTGTTCGCCGGGGCCGCGTTCGCGCTGACACCGGTGGCCGTGCTGATGTTCCGGTTCAACAACCCGGACGCGCTGCTGGTGCTGCTGCTCCTCGCGGGCGCCTACTGCACCGTGCGGGCCACCGAGAAGGCCAGCGGGAAGTGGCTCGCGCTGGCGGATGTCGCGATCGGCTTCGCGTTCCTGACCAAGATGATGCAGGCGTTCCTGGTGCTCCCGGCGTTCGCGCTGGTGTACCTGGTGGCCGCCCCGGCTTCGGTGCGCCGCCGGGTGCTGCACCTGCTCGGCGCCCTGGTCGCCGTGGTCGTCTCGGCCGGCTGGTACGTCGCGCTGGTGGAGCTCTGGCCCGCGTCGGCCCGGCCCTACATCGGCGGCTCGACCACGAACAGCCTGCTGGAGCTGGCGCTGGGCTACAACGGCCTGGGCCGCATCTTCGGCGGTGACGGCAACATGGGCGGCGGCGGCACCGGCTTCGGCGGCCGCACCCGCGTCTTCCGGATGTTCGGCTCCGCCTTCGGCACCGAGATCTCCTGGCTGCTGCCCGCCGCGGTGCTCGGCCTGGTCGCCGGGCTGTGGTTCACCCGGCGCGCGCCGCGCACCGACCGCACCCGGCTGTCGCTGCTGCGGTGGGGCGGCTGGCTCGTGGTGACGGCGGGCGTGTTCAGCTTCATGAGCGGCACGGTCCACCCGTACTACTCGGTCGCGCTGGCCCCGGCGATCGCCGCGCTGATCGCGATCGCGGGCCGGGCGCTGTGGCGGGCGCGGGCGAACTCCTCCGCCCGCGCGGTGCTGGCCGGGATGGTCGCGGTCGCCGCGGTGTGGGACTAGATCCTGCTGGCCCGCACGCCGGACTACCTGCCGTGGCTGAAGTTCGCGGTCGTCGCGCTCGGGCTGCTGGTGTCGACCGGGTTGCTGGTCGGCGTAACGCAGTTCAAGCGGATCGGGACCGTGCTCGTCACGGCGGCGGTGCTGGTTTTCGGCCTGGGCGGCGCGGCGTATGCGGTGACCACCGCGAGCGTCGCGCACACCGGCTCCACCCCGGCGTCCGGCCCGGTCAGCAGCACGATGAGCGGCCTGGGCCGGGAGCTTTCCTCGGCGGAGCTCACCACGGCGCTGTCCCAGACCACGACCAAGCGGGCGGCGGCGGGTCGCAGTCGGCGGCAAGGCGGTCATCGCCATCGGCGGCTGGGACGGCGGCGACGACTCACCGACGCTGGAGCAGTTCCGGGCCTCCGTCGCGGCCGGCGAGATCAAGTACTACCCCGCCGACGGGCAGGGCATGCGGGGCGCCGGTGAGTTGAGCTGGCTCACAGCCCGGGTTCACGCCGGTCACAGGCTGACCTCAGGCGCGACGCGGAAAGTGGAGGTATAACAGCACGAAGGAGGTCACCATGTACCGCCTCACCTCCAGCCCCGTGTGGGCCACCGCGACCGCCCGCGGCCCGCGTTCGGTGAACGCCGACGCCACTGCGGCCTACACCGACCCGAGCACCGGGGAGGTCGTGTTCGCCCTGGCCGACGGCGTCGGGGACGAGCGGTCCGCCGCGCGGGCCGCCCAGGTCGCGGTGTCCACCGCCGTCCAGGTGCCCGCGTCGCAGGGCCCCGCGGCCGCGCTGGCCGCCGCCCAGCGGGCCGTGCGGGCGCAGGCGGCCGGCGACTGCGTGCTGGTGGTCGCGACCCCGTTCGACGGTGGTTACCGGGTGGCGTGGGTCGGGGACGTGCGGGCCTACGCCTGGAACGGCGGCTCGCTGCGGCAGCTGACCAGGGACCACACGGTGGCCCAGTACTTCCGCGATCGTGGCCAGGTGCCCACCCCCGGGATGGAGCACCTGGTCACGACCAGCGTGCGGACGGCGCGGCCGGAGGAGTTCGGCCGCGCGGAGGCGGTGGGCCCGGCGGGGCTCCTCCTGACCAGCGACGGCGTCCACAAGCCGCTGGCGCGTGCCGCGATGGCCGAGCTGCTGCGGGTGCCGGCGAACAGCGCGCAGGCCCTGGTGGACGCCGCACTGGCCGCGGGCGGCCGGGACAACGCGACCGCCCTGATGGCCGACCTGGCGCCCGCCCTGCCCGACCTGACGACCACCCCACTGCCGACGGCCACCCCGGCGTGAGCCGGCGGCATGCGGAAGGATCTCCACGATGACCACCGATCCCTCCCCCGTGCCGGACCTCGTCGTGCCCGACCAGGGCCTGGTCGAACAGCTCCTGGACCAGATCGACCTGAAGCACGCCCTCGACGAGGACGGCGACCTCGGCGCCGCGTGGGAGCACTACCGCATCTACTTCCTCTTCCGGGGCGAGCAGGAGAACCAGACCTACGCCGTGCGCGCCTTCTACGACCGCCCGCACGCCATCGAGCACAAGCCGATGCTGCTGGAGGCGATCGACGACTGGAACCGCCGCACGCTGTTCCCCAAGGTCTACACCCACACCGACGACGACGGGACGGTCCGCCTGATCGGCGAGGAGTCGATGCTGATCGGCACCGGTGTCGCGCTGGAACACTTCGTCAACAGCACGGTCAGCTGGATCCGCGCGTCGATGGAGTTCGACAAGTGGCTCGTCGAACACCTGGGTCTGGCGGCCGACCTCGACGGCGATTCGAAACCCGACGACGAGTGACGAGGCGCCGTCACGACGTGACCGGCACGGCGTTGGCGCGGATCACCTGCGCGTAGAAGTGGGCGCTGCGCTTCATCGTGCGGACCTGCGTCCGGTAATCGACGTGCACCAGGCCGAACCGCTTCGAATAACCCTCCGCCCACTCGAAGTTGTCCAGCAGCGACCAGTACGAGAACCCCCGCAGGTCGACCCCCTGCGCGAGCGCCGCGTGCGCCGCCCGCAGGTGCGCGGCCAGGAACTCGACCCGCTCGACGTCGTCGATCCAGCCGTCCGGCCGCACCGAGTCGTCGTAGGCCGCGCCGTTCTCCGTGACGTACAACGGCACCGCCGGGTACTCGCGGTGCACCCGCACCAGCGTTTCGGTCAGCCCCTCCGGCTGCACGGACCAGCCCGAGTGCGTCACCGAGGCCGCGGCGTCGGGCACGAACCCGATCCCGTCCGCGCCCACCCACTCCAGCCCGCCCGGCTCGACGCCCGGCCGCAGCGTGCCGGTGACCTCGTAGCCGCGGTAGTAGTTGATCCCCATCTGGTCGATCGGCGCCCCGATCAGCGCCAGGTCCCCGTCGCGGACGCACTCGCCCAGACCGAACGGCTCCAGGTCCGCCAGCAGGTCCGCCGGGTACCGGCCACGCAGCACCGGGTCGAGGAACAGCCGGTTCTGCAACCCGTCCACCCGCCGCGCCGCGTCGGCGTCCGCCGCCGAATCCGAAGCCGCCCGCACCGGGTACAGGTTCACCGTGATCCCGGCCTGGACGTCCGCCGCGCGCCGGATCTCGGCGAGCCCGAGCCCGTTCTCGATCAGCAGGTGGTGCGCGGCCGCGACCGCCGCCCGCGGCTCCTGCCGCCCCGGCGCGTGGATCCCCTTGGCGTAGCCCAGGAACGCCGAGCACCACGGCTCGTTCAACGTGGACCAGAAGGGAATGCGGTCCCCCAGCCGGTCCGCCGCCGACGCCGCGAACTCGGCGAAGCGGTAGGCGGTGTCGCGGACGGCCCAGCCGCCACGCTCCTCCAGCGCCTGCGGCAGGTCGAAGTGGTACAGCGTGGCCCAGGGCGTGATGCCCCGGTCCAGCAACGCGTCCACCAGCCGCTCGTAGAAGTCCAGCCCCTTCGGGTTGACTTCGCCGCCGTCGGGCCGCACCCGCGACCAGGCCAGCGAGAACCGGTACACCCCGAGCCCGAGTTCGGCCATCAACGCGACGTCGTCGCGGAACCGGTGGTAGTGGTCGGCCGCCGGTTCCCCGGTGTCACCGCCCGCGACCGCGCCCGGACGGCGGCAGAACGCGTCCCAGATCGAGTCGGTGCGACCGTCCACAGTGGTCGCCCCCTCGATCTGGAAGGCCGCCGTGCTGGCCCCCCACGCGAACCCGGGCGGGAACTCCAGCCCGGCGGTGACCTCTTCACCCAGAACCGACATGCTCACCCTTTCACCGCGCCCTGCATGATCCCGGACACGATCTGGCGCCCGAGCAGCAGGAAGACGATCAGAACCGGAATGGTCGCCAGCGTGGTCCCGGCCAGCACCAGCGAATAGTCGACGTAGTGACCGCTCTGCAGCTTCTCCAGCGCGACCTGCACGGTGGGGTTGCCCGCGTCGAGCACGATCAGCGGCCACAGGAAGTCGTTCCACGACATCATGAACGTGAACATCGCGAGCACCGCGGCCGCCGGGCGGATCGCGGGCAGGCAGACGTGCACGAACGTGCCGAACACGCTGCACCCGGCCAGCCGCGCCGCCTCGATCAGCTCGTACGGTACGGCGTCCACGATGTACTGGCGCATCCAGAACACCCCGAACGCGGTGACCAGGTTCGGCACGATCACCGCCTGCAGGTGCCCGGCCCAGCCGAGTTCGGACATCATGATGAACAGCGGGATCACGCCCAGCTGCGTGGGCACCGCGAGCGTCACCACGATGAACACGAACAGGCCGTTGGAGCCGCGGAAGCGCATCTTGGCGAAGGCGAACCCGGCCAGCGCGGAGAACAGCACCGTCGTGAGTGTCACCGTGCCCGCCACGATGAGGCTGTTGCCCAGCGCCTTCCAGAACGGCACCGCGTCGAACACGCGGCTGGCGTTGGCCCAGAAGTTGCCGCCCGGCAGCAGCGGCGGCAGGTGGTCCGACAGCATGCCGGTGTCGCGGCTGGCCACCAGGAACGACCAGTAGAACGGGAACAGCGAACCGGCGACGAACGCGATCAGCGTGGCGTAGACGAAGAAGCGCGACCCGCCCCGCCGCCGGGGAAGTATCCGTACGGTCATCGTTTCAGTCCCGTCGTCGCGGCGAGCCGCCGGGTGATCAGGAAGTTGACCAGCGCGATGAGGACGATCAGCAGGAACAGCAGCCACGCGATCGCCGACGCGTAGCCGAGGTCGAAGCTCTCGAACGCGGACTGGTACAGGTACAGCGTCAGCGTCTGGAACTGGTGCTGCGAACCACCGTTGTTCGACCCGGGCATCGCGTCGAACAGCTTGGGCTCGGTGAAGATCTGCAGCCCGCCGATCGTCGAGGTGATCACCACGAAGATCAGCGTCGGCCGCAGCATCGGCAGCGTGATCGAGAAGAACCGGCGGACCGCGCCGGCACCGTCGACCACCGCCGCCTCGTAGACGTCCCGCGGCAGCGCCTGCATCGCCGCCAGCACGATCAGCGCGTTGTAGCCGGTCCAGCGCCAGTTGACCATCGTGGCGATCGCCAGGTGGCTGGCGAACCGGTTGGCCTGCCACTCGACCCGGTCCAGCCCGAACGTCTCCAGCATCGCGTTGACCAGCCCGTAGCGCGGGCCGAACAGGTTCGCGAAGATGATGCCGAGCGCGACCAGGCTGGCCGAGTACGGCAGCAGGATCCCGACCCGCCAGCTCGCCGGGAAGCGCAGCCGCAGCGACAGCAGCGCCGCGAGCAGCACCGCGATCACCAGCTGCGGCCCGCTGGACAGCACGAAGATCGAGATCGTGTTGACGACCGCGTTCCAGAACTGCGGGTCACCGAGCAGCGTCACGAAGTTCTGCAGCCCGATGAACTTCGGGTCGTCGTCGCCGATCTCCCAGTCGAACAGCGACACGTAGCCCGTGTAGAGCAGGGGGAACAGGCCGGTCAGGCCGAACACCACGAAGAACGGCGCGATGTAGAGGTACGGCGAGAACTTGACGTCCCAGCGCGAGAGGCGTTGCCGCAGCGTCGGTCTCGCCGGTTCCGGCGGCACGTCCTGCCTCGGCGGTTTCTCCGCCACGGTGGTCATCGGCCTGTTCCCCCTCGGCTCACTTCACGATCTTCTTGGCTTCGTCGACCACCTGCTGCCAGGCCTGGTCGGGCGGTGTCCCCTGCTCGACCGCCTGCAGCGCCGGGCTGGTGACGTTCTCCTGGATCTGGCCGTCACCCGGGCCCTTGTACTGCGCGCGGGTCACCTTCCTGGCCTGCTCGGAGTAGAGCCGGCCGACCAGGGTGTCGCCGAAGTACGGCTCGGTCTGCTGCAGCAGCTGCGGCGAGGACAGCGCCTGCGTCTGGCTGGGGAAGTTGCCGCGTGCCTGGAACGCCTTGAGCTGCTGCTCCGGCGCGGTCAGCCACGCCGCGAACTCCGCGGCCTCCTTCGGGTGCTGGCTCTGCTTGGGCACGGTCAGGTAGGAGCCGCCCCAGTTGCCGCCGCCGTTGGGGAACGCGTCGGTGACCGCCCACTTGCCCGCGTTGCCCGGCCCGGCGTTCTCCTCGACCACGCCGAGCATCCACGACGGGCACACGGTGGTGGCGAAGGATCCCTGCTGGAAACCGGTCTTCCACTCGTTGCCGAACGCGATGAGCTTGGCGGACTGGCCGCGCTGGATCGCGCCGGTGATGCGGTCCCAGGCCGCCTTGATGCCCGGGTTGGACTCGATGGTGAGGTCGTCGTTGCGGTCCAGGTAGCCGGTCTCGAGCTGGTTGACCATCGAGTTGTACAGCTGCGAGGACGCGTCGAACCACGCCTTGCCGCCGGTGCGCTGCACGTACTGGTCACCGGCCGCGAAGTAGGACTCCCAGGTCGCGAACAGCGACTTGACGCCCTCGGGGTCGGACGGCAGCCCGGCGGCCTGCAGCAGGTCCTTGCGGTAGCACAGGGCCAGCGGGCCGATGTCGGTGCCGTAGCCGATCAGCCTGCCGTCGGAGTCCTTGCCGGCCTCGTACTTCCAGTTCAGCCACCGGTCGGCGGTCACGTCCTTGGGACCGATCTCGGTGAGGTCGTTGAACTTGGACGACTTGTCGATGATGTCGGAGAAGTGGCCCTCCTCGACCGCGACCACGTCCTCCAGGCCGTTGCCCGCGGCCAGCTTGGTGATCAGGTTCTGGTGGTAGGGGCCGCCCTCGCCCGTCTTGTGGTGGGTGATCTTGATGTTGGGGTGCAGGCGTTCGTACTCGGGGATCAGTTCCTCGTACCCGAACTCGGTGAAGGTGCCGATGGACAGCTCGATCCGTCCGTCGCCGGAGGTTCCGGACGAGCCGCCGCCACCACAGGCGGCCAGGCTCGCGCCGAGCACAGCCAGGCCGATCGCGAAGCTCACGCCCTTGTGAAGATGTCGCACGTCGTTTCCCTAACTCGTGGGGTTCCGGGGAGAGAGATTTTGGGAGCGCTCCCAGAACGGGGTTGAGTGTGTCGCTAGTCACCAGCCTTGTCAAGATGCGCTATTGTTGGAAGCGCTCCCATCAATGGCGGAAGGTGACCCGGTGACCGCACACGGCAACCACGAGGGCCGGCCGACGCTGGAGGACGTCGCCGCGTTCGCCGGGGTCTCCCGCTCGACGGCGTCCCGGGCGCTGAACGACGACCCGAACGTCAGCGCGCGTGCCCGGGAGGCGGTGCGCGCGGCGGCCGCCGATCTGGGCTATTCGCCGAACCAGGCGGCGCGGTCGCTGGTGACGCGGCGGACGGGCGCGGTGGCGGTGGTGCTGTCCGAGCCGGAGGAGCTCCTGCTCGGGGACCCGTACCGGACGGCGGTCATGCGCGCCGGGTACCGGGAGCTGGCCGCGACCGGGATCCAGATGGTGTTGATGTTCTGCGACGGGCGCGCCGACCTGACGCGGACGCTGCGGTTCCTGGAGGGCGGGCACGTCGACGGCGCGCTGGTGTTCGCGCCGCACCAGGCGGACCCGTTGCCGCGGGCGCTGCGGCTGCTGCGGTTGCCGGTGGTGTTCGGCGGTCCGGCGGGCGGGGTGGCGCGCGGGGTGCACGTGATCGACTTCGACAACGAGTCCGGCGCGCGGCTCGCGGTGGAGCACCTGGTTTCCCGGGGCCGCCGTCGCATCGCGACGGTCGCCGGCCCGCAGGACCAGACCGCGGCGGTCCACCGGCTGTCCGGGTGGCGCAAGACCCTGGCCGACGCGGGACTGGACTCGGCGGG
The DNA here is from genome assembly GCF_003385175.1 of Amycolatopsis ruanii. Classification (NCBI taxonomy): domain Bacteria; kingdom Bacillati; phylum Actinomycetota; class Actinomycetes; order Pseudonocardiales; family Pseudonocardiaceae; genus Amycolatopsis; species Amycolatopsis ruanii. Next base: position 5,304 of record NZ_PQHY01000114.1, on the reverse strand, counting down.
CCTGGCGGAGGAGGCGGATTTCACCCTGGACGGCGGCCGGATCGCGATGGACCGCCTGCTGGCCCGGGAGCCTACGCTGGACGCGGTGTTCGTCGCCAGCGACGTGATGGCCGCCGGGGTGCTGCAGTCACTGGGCGCCGCGGGCCGCCGAGTCCCGGCCGACGTGGCGGTCGTCGGCTTCGACGACCACCCGGCACTGGCCGCCGCGATGAACCCCCCGCTGACGACGGTGCACCAGGACCCGGCCGCCCAGGTGCGCCAGATGGTGGCCACCCTGACTACCCTGCTGGCCGGCGAAACGCTGCCCCCGCGGCGGCAGGTGCTGCCGGTGTCGCTCACCCTGCGGGAATCGGCCTAGGGACGTCCGGCAGCGGGGCGCCACCGGACGTCCGCCGGTCAGCCGCCTGCGGGTCCGATGTGGACGACCTTCGTGACGGTCATCTCGTCCAGCAGCTCGGGTCCGTAGCCGAACCCCTCGCCGCTGGCCTTCCGCGGGTGGGCCGCCCCGGCGGGCGCGCCGCCGAAGACGTTGTTCACCTTCACCGTCCCCACCGGCAGCTCCCGCCACGCGCGCTGGGCGTGCGCCATCGACTCCGTCAGCACCGTCGCCGTCAGGCCGTACCGGTCGTCGGCCGCCTCCTCGAGCGCCTGGTCGAAGCTGTCCACCACGCGCACCGGCGCGACCGGCCCGAACGTCTCCTCCGTCAGGACCCGCATCGACGGCGTGCATCCACTCAGCACGGTCGCCGGGTAGTGCGCGCCCGGCCCGTCCGGCAACGTCCCGCCGGCCAGCAGCGAAGCACCCTGCGACACCGCGTCCTCGACGTGCGAGTGCACGTGCTCGCGCTGACGCTCGTCCACCAGCGGCGCCATCGGCACCTCCGACGGGCGCTTGCGCGCCTCCGCCACGAGCGCGTCCAGGAACTCGCCGGCCACCGCGCGGTGCACGTAGATCCGTTCCACCGACACGCAGATCTGCCCGGCGTTCGCGAACGCCCCCAGCGCGGCCTGCGCGGCCGCCCACCGCGGATCGACCCCGGCGTCGACGATCAGCGCGTCGTTGCCGCCGTTCTCCAGCAGCACCTTCGCCCCGGTCCGCGCCGCGGCCACCGCCACCGACCGGCCGGTCGCGGTGCTGCCGACGTGCGCGATCACGTGCACGTCCGCCGACTCCGCGAGCCACGCCCCGACCCGGCCGTCACCGTCCACGCAGGACAGCACGTCCGCCGGCAGGTGCCGCGCCAGCAGCTCGGTCAGCATCCGTCCCACGTGCGGGCACCGCTCGCTCGGCTTGTGCACCACGACGTTGCCGGTCGCCAGCGCCGCGCCGAGCAGCCCGCACGCGACCGCGACCGGATCGTTCCACGGCGTCAGCGCCACCACGACCCCGCGCGGCTCGGGCACCATCAGGTCCGTCGCGTCCCAGCCGCCCTGCAGGCTCCGCCCGCGGTGGGCCGGGCCCAGCTCGGCGTACTGCTCCAGGGTTCCCGCTCCGGCGAGCACGCCCTCGCGCGCTTCGTCGAGCAGCTTGCCGGTTTCGCGGTGGTTCATCGCGGCCAGCGCGACCGCGCGCTCGCGCAGCTCGGCCGCCGCGGCCTTCAACGCGGTGGCCCGCTCCCCCGCCGCGGTCCGCGCCCAGTCCGCGAACGCCGCCCGCGCCGCGCGCACCGCCGCGGCGGCCTGCTGCTCGGTCGCGCTCGGCACGCGTCCCACCAGCTCACCGCTCGCGGGGTCGTGGACCTCGATGGCCGCGTCTTCCCGGGTCATCAGCTCAGTCATCGCACCTCCTGTCCGCGGTGCGAGTACCCCTGCTTCTCCTCCGCGACACCCGGGCGGGTCAGTCCTCGGCGATCTGCTGCGCCTTCGCGTAGGCCAGCTGCAGGAAGTCGGCGCCGGTCAGCGCGGCCAGCGCCGACGCGACCAGGCGCGTGAGGCGGGGGGCGAAGACGTGGCCGATGGTGAACCCGGTCACCACCCACATGTCGAGGCAGAACGGGCAGCTGAGCAGTTCGCCGACGCTGTGCCGGAGCCCGGAGGGCTTGCGCACCTCCTCCATGACCTCGGCGGGGCCGCCGGTGTCAGCGTATCGGGTGAACGGGGCGCGCAGGGGGCTGGTGACGGCGTCCTTGCTGATGGTCCGGGCCAGCTTGTGGGTACCCATCGCCATCAGGGCGATATCGGAAACCCGCAGGTCACGGGGCAGCTTACGGCCGGTGAGCACGGCCGCGAGTGCCGCCGCCACCACGAGCGAGGTGTAGACGATCATGACGACGAGATAGCCGCCCAGCGGACGGTCGTGGTCGCCCCGGTAGGCGTCGGCCTCGGCGCGACCCGCGGCGGCGAGGTCCCGGAGTCCGGCGTGCTGCGCCATTCGTTCTCCTGTTGCTCGGCTGTTCGTGCGGCCACCGGGTACCCCCGAGGTCCGCGGGCAACCACACCGCCGCGAAGGAGGAGAAATGCCGCAACACAAATACCTCTTCCGGCGCGCGACGCCCGAGGACGCCGACGCGATCCGGGACCTGGTCCACGCCGCGTACGCGAAGTGGGCGGATCTGATCCGGCGCGAACCCCTGCCGATGCAGACCGACTACCGGCAGGCCGTGACCGCCCACCGGATCGACCTGCTCTACGACGACGACCAGCTGGTCGCGTTGATCGAGATGATCCCGGCGGTGGACCACCTGCTGATCGAGAACGTCGCCGTGCGGCCGTCGGCGCAGGGCACCGGATACGGGCGGCTGCTGATGCGGCACGCGGACCTCCTGGCCCAGTCGATGGGCCTGCACGGCGTGCGGCTCTACACCAACGCGCTGTTCACCGAGAACATCCGCTTCTACCGGCGGCTGGGCTACCGGGTCGACCGCGAGGAGCCGTTCCTCGACGGGGCGCTGGTGCACATGAGTAAGGCGGTCTGATCACTTGTCCTTGTGCGGCTTCTTCTGCTGCCCCTTGTCCTTGTCCTTGCCCTTGTCCTCGCCGTTGCCCCGGTTGTCCGGGGCGGCCGTGGTCTCCTCGGCCTGGGTGACCGGGGCCGTCTTCGCCACCGGTGCCGGCGCGTCGCTCGTCACCGGCGGCGGGGCGGCCGAAACCGGGGCGGGCGCCGGAACGGACGAGGCGGGGACCTCCGCGGTGGACCCGTTGAGGAGTGCGAAGGCGAGAGCGGCCGCGGCGGCCGTCACCGCGGAGCCCGCGGCCACCGCCAGCCGGCGACGCGGCTTCACCACGGCCAGCGGCCGCGTCACCCCGCCGAGCACGGCCGACACTTCCCGCGCCGACGGCCGCGCGTCCGGGTCGCGATCTCCCATGCGCCGCAACAAGTCCGCGAGGTGCGGTGGGAGGCCGTCCGGCACCGCGGGCGGGCGGAGCAACCGCGCCACCGCCGACTCGGTGAGCGATCCCGGGTACTCGCGCCGCCCGGACAGGCATTCCAGCAGCACCAGCGCCAGCGAGTAGACGTCCGCGGACGGCCCGACCGGTTCCCCGCGGACCTGCTCGGGCGCCATGTACGCGGCGGTGCCCACGACGGTGCCGGTGGTGGTGAACCGGGTGGTGTCGTGGCCCTGCGCGATGCCGAAGTCGCCGAGCACGGCCCCGTCCGGGGCGAGCAGGATGTTCGCGGGCTTGACGTCCCGGTGCGTGATGCCGGCGCGGTGGACGTAGGCCAGCGCGACCGCCAGCCGGGCGCCCAGCTCGATGGTCTCGTCCACGGAGAGCGGTCCCTCGGCGATGCGGTCCGCCAGGGTGGGGCCGTCGACCAGGCGCATCACGAAGAAGACGCGGCCGTCGCGGACGCCGGAGTCGTACAGCGGCACCAGGGCCGGGTGCCGCAGCCGGTCCAGGATGCGGAACTCCCGCGCCTGCCGCCGCTGCTGGGCGGGCGTCGGGCGCGCGTGGAAGAGCTTGACCGCGACCTCGCGTTCGGCGACGCGGTCCCACGCGCGGTGCACGTCGGCACTGCCACCGCCGCCGATCCGCTCCCCGAGCCGGTACCGCTCACCCATGTCCACGAGGAATCGCTACCCCTGCGCGGGTGCGGGCAAACCCCGCCAGGGGTGGCCGCGGCGACCCGGATCGGCAAGAGTGGGGCCATGAGCAGCGCAGAGGTGCGGGACGGCGTGTCGTTGACGAACCTCGACCAGTCACTGTTCGCCGATGCCGGCGCCACGAAGCGCGATCTGGTCGACTACCTGGACGCGGTCGCCGACCGGATGGTCGCGGCGTTGCGGGACCGGCCGCTGTCGGTCGTGCGGCTGCTGCGCGGCCAGGACCCGTTCATGCAGAAGAACCTGCCGAAGTACACGCCGGAGTGGGTGCCGCGGGTGAGCATGTGGGCGGAGAGTTCGCACCGGCAGGTGTCGTACGCGTTGTGCAACGACCGCCGCACGCTGCTGTGGTTCGGCAACCAGCGGGCGATCGAGTACCACCCGACGCTGGGCCTCGCGGGGCACCTGGAGACGCCCACGCATCTGGTGCTGGACCTGGACCCGCCGGAGGGGTCGGCGGCGTTCGGGCTGGCGGTGCGCGCGGCCCACCTGGTGCGCCAGGCCCTGGCCGACTGCGGGCTGGCGGGCGCGGTGAAGACGAGCGGGTCCAAGGGCGTGCACATCTTCGTGCCGGTGCGCGGCGCCGACGCTGAGCAGGCCGCCGCGGCGACCCGGGCGCTGGCCGCCCGCGCCGAGAAGCTCGACCCGGACCTGGCGACGACGGCGTTCATCCGCGAGGACCGCGGCGGCAAGGTGTTCCTGGATTCGACACGCGCCGGCGGCGCGACGGTCGTGGCGGTGTACAGCCCGCGGGTGCGCCCCGGGCTGCCGGTGTCGTTCCCCGTGCCATGGGAGGAGCTCGACAACGTGCACCCGGCGACGTTCACCCTGCGCGAGGCCGTCCGGCTGCTGGGTTCCGGGGATCCGTGGGCCGACTCGCTGCCGGAGCCGCAGAGCCTGCCGGAGGAATTGATCGAGCACGGCCGCACCATCCCGATCGCCCGGGTCCAGGCAATGCACGAGGGCAAACGCCGAGCCCGAGCCCGCCGGGAGCAGGACTCCTGACGGCTGGTGGTTCGCGGGGTCAGCGCCGCCGCCCTCCGCCGCGGAAGGCAGCCATGGGCAGCACTCGCCGCACCGGCCCGCGCCGCCGGGCCGGCCACCACCCACCCCAGCGAAGCGGGCCACCACGCGACCAGCAGCACTCGCGGCACCAGCCCCACCAACCCCCGCGCCGCCCCCCGCCGCAGCAAATCGCCCCGCGCCGCCCGCCACGCAACCACTGCACCCCGCAGCAGCCCACGGTCGCCCGGCCCGCCAC
>NZ_PQHY01000113.1:0-17308 GCF_003385175.1 Amycolatopsis ruanii | reverse complement strand
GCGGAGAGGTGTATAAGGGACAGTTCGTGGACTTCGGCGTCGGCTTCGTAGTCGTCGGCGGCGGGGGTGCCGCCGGTGACGAGCACGCCCCCGGCGGCACCCCCGCCGCCGACGACTACGAAGCCGACGCCGAAGTCCACGAAGACGACCCCGAAGACGACGACCAAGGCGGCGAACGCCTGCTCGTCGGTGCTGGAGGGCACGCTGCCCCACGTGGCGAAGGTGGGCAACCACATCGCGGCGAAGTTCGGCGTGGACGACATCGGAGGCCGCGCGGGCCGGGCCGGAACCAGCGACCACCCGAGCGGGCTGGCCCTGGACTTCATGGTGGACACGTCCACGGGCAACGCCATCGCCGACTACCTGCTGGCCAACCAGTCGGAGTTCAACGTCAAGTACGTGATCTGGCGGCAGCGCTACAACGACGGCAGCGGCTGGTCAACAATGGAAGACCGCGGCGGCGCCACGGCCAACCACTACGACCACGTGCACGTGTCCTTCAAGTCGAGCGGCTCGGTGAACGTGACCTGCTGAGCACGGCCGGTTTCGTGACGGTCCGGTGCACGTGACGCTGGCTGAGCACGGCCGGTTTCGCTTCGGTCGGGTGCACGTGACCCTGCTGGCTGCGGTCGGTCCCGTGACCACCGCCTCGGTCCGGTGCACGTGACCCTGCTGGCCGCGGTCGGTCCCGTGACGACCGCCTCGGTCCGGTGCACGTGGCCCGCGTGGTTCCGGAAACGCCCAGGCAGCCCCCGGCCTGGGCGTTTCCGTCTTTCCGGGGGCCACGGGCGCACGAGCCACAGCCCGACTCCGGCCGTCCCTGCGCTGAAGCACCCTTGACGGCACGACCTCGGACACCTCTTCGCCCCGAGATTCGAAGCGTGGACCAGGTCCGGCGCCGCTGTCCCGCTCGACACCTCCGCCCGGCTGCCGGCTATCCCCTGGCCACCAGGGAAACACGCCCGCATCAGACGTTGAAGCGGAACTCCACCACGTCGCCGTCGGCCATGATGTAGTCCTTGCCTTCCATCCGGACCTTGCCCGCGGAGCGCGCGGCGGCCATCGAGCCGGCCTCCATCAGGTCCTCGTAGGACACGACCTCGGCCTTGATGAACCCGCGCTCGAAGTCGGTGTGGATGACGCCCGCCGCCTGGGGCGCGGTCGCGCCCTGCGGGATCGTCCACGCCCGCGACTCCTTCGGGCCCGCCGTCAGGTAGGTCTGCAGGCCCAGCGTGTGGAACCCGGCGCGGGCCAGCGCGTGCAGGCCGGGCTCGGTCTGGCCGACCGACTCCAGCAGCTCGCGCACGGACTCCTCGTCGTCGAGTTCGAGCAGCTCGGCCTCGACCTTCGCGTCCAGGAACACGGCGTCCGCCGGCGCGACCAGCTTCGTCAGCTCCTCGCGCTTCGCCTGGTCGGTCAGCACGCCCTCGTCGGCGTTGAAGACGTACAGGAACGGCTTCAGGGTGAGCAGGCTCAGCTCACGCAGCAGCGCGGTGTCGACCTCCTGCTGCGCGGAGAACAACGTGCGCCCGCTGTCGAGGATGTCCTTCGCCTTCTGCGCGGCCTCCAGCGCGGGCCGGTTCTCCTTCTTGGTCCGGGCTTCCTTCTCCAGCCGCGGCAGCGCCTTTTCCAGCGTCTGCAGGTCGGCGAGGATCAGCTCGGTGTTGATCGTCTCGATGTCCGACGACGGGTCGACGCGGCCGTCGACGTGCACCACGTCCGGGTCGTCGAACACCCGGATGACCTGGCAGATCGCGTTGGCCTCGCGGATGTTCGCCAGGAACTTGTTGCCCAGGCCGGCGCCCTCGGAAGCGCCCTTCACGATCCCCGCGATGTCCACAAAGGACACCGTGGCCGGCACGGTACGGGCGGAGCCGAACATCTCGGCGAGCTTGTCCAGCCGCTCGTCGGGCAGCGGCACGACGCCGACGTTGGGCTCGATGGTGGCGAACGGGTAGTTCGCGGCGAGCACGTCGTTGCGGGTCAGCGCGTTGAACAGGGTCGACTTGCCGACGTTGGGCAGGCCGACGATACCGAGGGTCAGACTCACGGCTCCGAAGTCTACGGGGCGAGCCCGCCACCCGGCCCGGCAGCCGTTCGCCCACCCGGCCCGGCAGCACCTTCACCACCCGCCCCGGCACCCATTCGCGGCCCAACCCAGCAGCCGGTCCACCACCCGGCCCGGCAGCACCTTCGCCACTCCCCCGGCAGCACCTTCGCCACTCCCCCCGGCAGCACCTTCGGACGCGGCCCGGCGGCCGTCCACCGCCCGCCCGGCACCCATTCGCCACCCAGCCCTGCTGCCGGTCCACCACCCGGCCCGGCAGCCCGTTCACCACCCCGCCCGGCAGCGCCTCGCCACTCAGCCTGCAGCGCGTCGCCACCGGCCCGGCAACCCGTTCACGGCCATGTCGGATTTCCGCCAGTCGAGTGGCTGACCTGCTGGCAGGATCGAACCCATGACAGCCATCGCCGCACCGGCCGAGCAGGCGCTCTGGCGCGACCCCGAGCGCTGCTACCGCGCCGTCGCCTCGCGCGACGCCCGCTTCGACGGCCAGTTCATCACGGCCGTGCGCACGACCGGCATCTACTGCCGGCCGTCCTGCCCGGCGCTCACCCCACGGCAGGAGAACGTGCGGTTCTACCCGACCGCGGCCGCCGCCCAGGCCGCCGGGTTCCGCGCCTGCCGCCGCTGCCTGCCCGACGCCGTGCCCGGTTCGCCCGAGTGGAACGTGCGCGCCGACCTGGCCGCCCGGGCCATGCGGCTGATCGCGGACGGCGTCGTCGAGCGTGAGGGCGTGCCCGGCCTGGCCCGCCGGCTCGGCTACTCGGAACGCCAGCTCGGCCGGGTCCTGACCACCGAACTCGGCGCCGGGCCGCTGGCCCTGGCCCGCGCGCACCGGGCGCACTCGGCGCGGCTGCTCATCGAGCTGTCCGAGCTGCCGCTGGCCGACGTCGCGTTCGCGGCCGGCTTCGCCAGCGTCCGGCAGTTCAACGACACCATCCGCGAGGTCTTCGCCCGCACACCGTCCCAGCTGCGCACGGCCGCCGCCGCGGCACGCCGCCGCGCCGGCGCCGCCGAACCGGAAACGGGTACCGCCGGGACCCGGCTGTCCCTGCGGCTGCCGTTCCGCCCGCCGTTCGACGCCGCCGGGATCCTCGGCTTCTTCGCCGCCCGGGCGGTGCCCGGGGTCGAGTCGGCCGATGACCACAGCTACACCCGCACGCTGCGGCTCCCGCACGGCGCCGCGTCGGTGACCCTGACGCCGCAGGACGGGCACGTGCGCTGCGACCTGCGGCTCGCCGACGTCCGCGACCTCGGCGCCGCGGTCACCCGCGCCCGGCGCCTGCTGGACCTGGACGCCGACCCGGATGCCGTCGCCCGCGTGCTCGGCGCCGACCCGGCGCTGGCCCCAGCGGTCGCCGCGACCCCGGGCATCCGGGTCCCCGGCGCGGCCGACGGCGGCGAGCTGGTGCTGCGCGCCATGCTCGGACAGCAGGTCTCGGTCGCCGCCGCGCGCACCGCCGCGGCCCGGCTCACCGCCGCGCTCGGTGATCCGGTCCCGTGGCAGGACGACCTCCTGCTGTTTCCCACCGCCGAAGCCGTGGCCGAGCGGGGCCACGAGGTGCTCCGCGGGCCGCAGCGCCGCATCGACGCCATCCTCGGCGCCGCCGCCGCACTCGCCTCCGGCGAGGTCGACGTACACGTCGGACGCGACCCCGGCGAGCTGCGGGACGAACTGCTCGCACTCACCGGCATCGGACCGTGGACCGCCGACTACGTGCTGATGCGCGTCCTCGGCGCACCCGACGTGCTCCTCACCGGCGACCTCGTGCTCCGCAAGGGCGCCGCCGCACTCGGCATCGCCGACGACATCCCCGCCCTCACCGAACGCGCACAGGCCTGGCGACCGTGGCGGTCCTACGCCGGCATGTACCTGTGGCGCTCGAGCCAGGCCTGAACCCCGTAAGGAGAACCGACATGAGCATCGCCCACTGGTCCACAACCGACACCCCGGTCGGCCCGTTCACCGCCATCGTCGCGAGCGACGGCGCCGTCCTGGCCTCCGGCTGGACCGCCGAGCTGGCCGAACTGACTCCCCAGATCTCCCCCTCCCTGCGTCCGTCCGACCTCCGCGAGAAACACGACCTCGGCGCGGTCAGCACCGCGGTCCGCCGCTACCACGAGGGCGAGCTGGACGCGATCGACGACATTCCCGTACGCCAGCGCTCCGGCGAGTTCCTGCAGCACGCGTGGGACGTGCTGCGCACGGTGCCCGCCGGCAAACCGGTCACCTACAGCGAGTACGCCGCTCTCGCCGGCCGCCACGCCGCCATCCGCGCCGCGGCCTCGGCGTGCGCCCGCAACGCGGCGGCGCTGTTCGTGCCCTGCCACCGGGTGCTCCGCATCGGCGGCGCACTGGGCGGCTTCCGCTGGGGCGTCGACGTCAAGCGCTGGCTGCTCGACCACGAAACCCCGTACCGCTCCTGAAGATTCACGCCATCTGCAGCTCCAGACTCGACCCGGTGCGGGACTTGCGCACCCGCAACCGGGTCGGGATCCGCTGCCGCAGCTCCTCCACATGGGACACCAGGCCGACCACCCGGCCTCCGGCTCGCAGGTCGTCGAGGATGTTCATCACCACGTCGAGGGTTTCGGCATCGAGCGTGCCGAAACCCTCATCGACGAACAGCGTGTCCAGCAGCGAGCCACCGGTCTCCGCCGCGACCACGTCGGCCAGCCCGAGCGCCAGCGCGAGTGACGCGAGGAACGACTCCCCGCCGGACAGGGTCTTCGCCGGCCGGACGGTGCCGGAGAAGTCGTCCAGCACGTCCAGTCCCAGGCCGCCCCTCGTGCCGTGCGATCCGGCCGCATCGGAGTGCACGAACGAGTAGCGGCCCTGGCTCATCGTCTGCAACCGCGCTGTCGCGGCGATGGCCACCTCTTCCAGCCGGGCCGCCAGGACGTACGACCGCAGCGACATCTTCCGCGCGTTCTGCCCGCGCCCGTTGACCACGTCGGTCAGCGCGTCGAGCTCCGCGAACTCCTCCTCCAGCGGCCGCAGCCGCTCCGTCGCGGCCGCCAACCGCTCGGCCAGCGTGCCCAGCGCATCCGCTTGCGCGGTCGCCGACCGGAGGACGGCGACCGCCGCCTCGGCCCGTTCCCGCGCTGCCTGGGCCTTCGCCCTCGCCGACTCGACGTCCACCCCGGCGTCCGGCCCGACCCCGAACAGTTCGGGCTCGTTCAGCGTCGCCCGTGCCGCCGCTTCGGCCGCACTGGCATCGGCCAGGTGCTTTTCCAGCTCCCGGACCGTCGCCTCGTCCCGGGCGGCGGCCCGCATCTCGTCCACGGTCTCGAAACCGGCCCGCCACAGGGCGTCCCGCACCTCGGCGCGCTGACGTTCGAGCTGCTCGGCGGCACTCGCGGCCGCGGACCGCGCCTCGGCCAGGGCGTCCAGCGCGCGCACGATCCCCGTCAGGTGCGCGCGGCGGGCGGCGACATCCGCGTGCTCGCCCCGCGCCTCCTCCAGCCGCCGTGCGCGTTCGGCGACGCGATCGGACAACGTCTGCCGCTGGGTCTCGGCAGCCGTCGCCGCCTGCAGCGCGGCCGACCGCTCCTTCTCCAGTTCCCGTTGCTCGGTTTCGGTGGCCTGCACCTGTTTCGCGAGCGGCACCCGCTGCTTCGCCAACGCGTCCAGACCCGCGATCTCCTTGCGCAGCACCGAGAGTTCCTCGTTCAGCTGGGCCCCGTCCCGCCCCCGCAGACGTTCGCGCAGCGCCGCGAGCTTGGTTTCGGCCTCGTGCTTGGCCGCCTCCGCGGCCTTGCGCCGCCGCTCCGCCCGGCTCTCCGCCTCTTCGGCCGCCTGCTCCTGCTCGTGCGAGACCGCTTCGGGCGCGGCCATGGCCGGGGCCGGGTGATCACACGAACCACACACCGGGCACGGCGATCCGGACGTCAGCCGGGCGGCCAGCTCGGCCGCCATCCCGTCCAGCCGCCACCGGCGCAGCTCGAGGAACCGCTCACGTGCCTCCTGGTGCTGGTCGATCGCCTGCCGGGCCAGCTCTTCGGCGTCCGTCAACGCGCGCTCGGCCGCGGGCAGGCGCTCCGCGTCCCGCACCGCGGCGACCAGTTCGGACTCGCGCTTGCGGACCTCACCGAACTTCGCCTCGGCGTCGATCGCGGTGTCCAGCCGCTCCCGCAGGTCCCGTGCCCGCTCCGGGATGCCGGCCAGCTTCTCCCCGAGCACCTCGACCCGGGCACGCGCCTCGGTCGCGGCCTCGGCGAACCGCTCGATGTCCCGCTGGTCGCGGACCTGCTGCGCGGCCTCGTCCACCAGCCCGGCGAGCGCACCGGCCTCCTCGCGCAGCTTCCCGGACAGCTTGCGCAGGTCCGCGGTGCCCACCCGCGCGTCCGCGAAACCCGTTGCGGCGAGCGCCTGCGCCCGGCGTTCCTCTGCCACGCGGGCCTCGTCCAGCTGGGTCGCGCACCGGTCCGCCTGAGCCGCGACACCGATCACGGCCGCCGCCCGCCTGGCGGCCTCGAGTTCACGGGCCCAGCGGTTCCGTTCCTCCTCCTGCTCGGCCAGCGCCGCGAGCCGCTGGTGCGCGTCCCGCACCCGGCGCACGCGTTCGGCCGCGGCGAGCCGCTCGGCCAGCAGCTCGTCAGCGGATTCCCGCCCCGCGCGCGCCCGCTTCTCGTCGTCCTGGGCCTGTTCCACGGTGGACCTGATGCGCTCGCCGGTGCGCGCGACCCAGCCCGCGATGTCCTCCTCGGGCACGTCCTCCCCGGCCACCTGCGCGAACCGCGCCGTCCACTCCCGCAATTCCAGGCGCTGCTGATCGAGTTCGCGCCGCCGGTCCGCGCGCCGTTCCCGGAACCACGCCTCGACGTCGGCGAACCGCTTGGTGCCGAAGAGCCGCTCCAGCAGCTTCTCCCGCTCGTCGGTGTCGGCACGCAGGAACCTGGCGAACTCCCCCTGCGGCAGCAACACGACCTGGAAGAACTGTTCCGCGCTCATCCCCAGCAGACGCTGGACCGTGCGGCCGACCTCGTCGATCCGGGTCAGACCCTCGGGAGGCTGGCCCGCGGGCGGCGGACCGACCCACCTGAGCACCGCCTTCGCCTGCTGTGTGGTCGTTCCTTCGCCACGCCGCTTCGGACGCTGGTACTCCGGGCTGCGCGACAACCGCAAACGCTGACCCTGGACGGTCAGTTCGAGCACGACCTCGGTCGGGTCCTCCGGATCCGCCAGATCGCAGCGCAACCGTTTGACCTGCCCGCGCGCGCCGGGCACGGTGCCGAAGAGCGCGAACGCCACCGCGTCCAGCAGCGTGGTCTTGCCCGCGCCGGTATCGCCGTGCAGGAGGAACAGCCCGTCGGCGCCGAGCGCGTCGAAGTCGACGACCTGCCTGGTCCGGTACGGACCGAAAGCCGCCACCTCCAGCCGGTGCAGTCTCATGCCGCGTCCTCCCTGTCCGCCTTCTCCAGGGCCGTCCGCAGCAGCGCGGCCTCACGCTCGTTCGGCGGAGCGCCCCGGCAGTCGTCGAGGAAACCACGGGCGATCTCCTCGTCCGACCGCCCGCGCACCGCCGCGGCGTACCGCAACGCCGAGGACGTCTTCCCGTTCTCCGGCTGCCACTCCAGGTGCACGGCGTGGGGGAAACGCTCCCGCAGCAACCGCATCGCGTCGACCGGGCGGACGTCGTCGGTGAGCGTGACCGACAGATAACACTCGGCCAGCTCGTCGTGCGCCGGATCGGCCAGCAGGTCAGCGAGGCGGCCGGTGAGCTTGGCGAGCCGGCGCGGCACCGGCAGCTCGTGGCGACGCACCTCGGCCAGGCCGGACGCGTCGAGGTCGACCAGCCACACCGATTTCCGTTGCTGCGCCTCGGAGAACGAGTAGGCGACCGGGCTGCCCGAGTACCGCAGGTGCTCGGCGAGCGTCTGCGGGCCGTGCAAGTGTCCCAACGCGACGTAGTCGGCGCCGTCGAACACCGCGCCGGGGACCTGTTCCACGCCACCGACCGCAATGGACCGCTCCGATTCCGTCGGCGCGCCACCGGTGACGAACGCGTGCGCGAGCACGACCGAACGGGTTCCCGGTGCACGCTCCGCCAGGTCGGCCCGGATGCGCCGCATCGCCTCGGTGAGCACGCCCGTGTGGCCCCGCGCCCCCGTCACGCCGAGCGCGTGCCGCGCCGGTTCCGGCTCCAGGTAAGGGATTCCGTAGATCGCGACCGGACCGTGGTCGTCGTCGAGCAGGACCGGGTCGGCGATGCGGTCGATCGTCGTGCGCAGGTGCAGACCGCCGGCGGCGGCGAACTCACCGAACGCTCCCAGCCGCGGCGCCGAGTCGTGGTTGCCGGACGTGAGGACGATGTGCGCACCGGCGTGCCGCAGGCGGCTCAGGGCGCGGTTGGCGACCTGCACCGCCTCGGCGGACGGCACGGCGCGGTCGTAGATGTCGCCCGACACGAGGACGACGTCCACCCCCTCGGCGGCCACCAGGTCCGCGAGGTGCGCGAGCACGGCGTCCTGCTCGGCGAGCAGGTCCAGGCCGTGGAAGGTGCGTCCGACGTGCCAGTCGGAGGTGTGCAGGAGTCTCACGCCGCCCAAGTTACGAGGGGGGTCCGACAGAATCCCGCAGACACCCCGCGATGCTTCACCCGAACGTGTGTTCGGAGTGGATTCGAGCGGGCGGGCCCCGTTTTTGTCGGTGCCCTCCGTCATGATGCGGTCACGTTCTCGACGATCAAGAAAGGAGGGCGGCAGTGGCCTCCACCGTGATCAGCACGGCAGCCGTCGCGATCGCTTTGGTCCTGGTCGTGGCGGTCGTCCTGCTGTGGCGGCTCTACAGCGACAGCATGCGCCGCGCGGACGCGGCGGCTCGCCAGGTCGAGGCCGAGCGGTCACGCGTGGATCAGCAGCAGGCGGCGTTGCGCCGGTACGAAGTGGCCTTCGCCTCGATCAGCGGCCGCGGCGAGCTGGGCGAGCAGGTACTGGCGGAGACCGCGCGGGCGCTGGGGTTGCGCGAGGGGCTGCACTACACACTGCAGACGGACCTGGGCGGTGGCGGATCGGCCAAACCGGACATGGTGCTGCGGGTGGGCGGTGACCGGAGCGTGCCGGTCGACGCTAAGGCGAGCCTGGCGTGCTGGGCAGAAGCGGTCGAGACCGACGATCCCGACGAGCGGATGGACGCGTTGCGGGTGCACGTCCGGAACCTCCGGTCCCGGGCGGCGGAGCTGGCGGGCAAGGGGTACCAGCGCTGGGCCGACGCGATCTACGGCACGGTGATGTTCGTGCCGTCCGACGCGGCCGTGGTGGCGGCGCTGGACACCGATCCCGAACTACTGCGGTGGATGCTCGACCGGCGGGTGTTCCTGTGCGGACCGACCGGGTTCGCGGTGGTGGCGTCGGCCGCGCTGTTCGCCGCGAGCGACCGGGCGGTGGTGGAGGACATCGAGCGGGTGCGGGCCGGCGCGGCGGCGGCGCACCGGGCGGCGGGCAACGCGATCGAGGCGCTCAACCTCAGCAGTACCCACCTGCAGCGGTTCCTGTCGGCGCGGCGGCGGGAGCTGGACGCGCTCGAGGGGTTCCGGGCGGCCGTGGCGCCGCTGTCGGACGCGGCGGCGAGCCCGACCGAGGTGGCCACCATCCGGAGGGGGGACGAGATGGCCGCGAGCTAGGGGAAAACTTCACGTTACCGGCACGTTGCCAACACGGCCGGGGCGGCCGAAACCGCTGATCAAGGCGGGTGCCGGGTGGGCCGATCCAGTGGTCTGAACCGCAACCTCCGCGGGATGGGGAGCCGTTGGGGCCGGCTACAGGTTACGGTGTTGCCTCGTGACCGCCATTCCCGATCGCCGGAGCGATTCCGACGCCGACGACATCCCGGTGCCGTGGGATCAGCGTCCCATCGTCGGGGAACGCCGCGGCTTGCCGTGGTGGGGTGCCGTGCTCCTCGCGTTCGGGCTGGCGGTGATCGGTGCGGTCATCGACATGCAGACGCAGAACACGCTCGGCTGGCTGTTCAAGGGCGCGTACTTCGTCGGCGCGGTGGGCGCTGTGGCGGGGGTGCAGCGGCGCAGCCTGTTCGGGCCGATGGTGCAGCCCCCGCTGGTCCTGGGGATCACCGTGCCCGGGGTGGTGCTGCTGGTCTCCGGGCTGCCGGACAACAGCGACATGCTGACGCGCGCGCTGGCCGTCGGCACACCGCTGATCAACGGGTTCCCGACCATGGCGATCACGACCGGCTGCACGCTGGTGCTGGGCATCGTCCGGATCTACCGCGAACGCAACCCGGACGCGGCGCCGAAGGCGAGCGACAAGCGGCCCACGGACCCGAAGCGTCCCGGCGGTGCGGGACGTGGCGGTGCCGCGCGGGGTGACGCGCCGCGTGGCCGCCGCCCGGCCGACGGGCGTCCCGGCTCCGGTGCGGGCTCTGGTTCTGGTGCCGGTTCTGGCTCCGGTGCGGGCTCCGGCTCTGGTGCGGACCGCCCTGCGGGGCAGGGCCGTGCCGCGGGTGCGGTCGCGGCGGCGCGTGGTGTGGCTGGTCGGCGCCCTGGACGCCGCCCGCCCGAGGACGATGCGCGCCGCGCCGCGGATGAGGCGCCGCGACGTGGGCGTCGGGGCGCGGACGGCGGTGCGCGCCGCCCGGCGGAGGACGACCCGCGCCGTGACGCCGCTGCCCGGGGCGCGAAGACCCCGCCTCCGGGGCGCCGCCCGCGGCAGCGCGCCGTACCGCCGGAGGACGCCGACCGCCGCGCCGGGGAGCCACGCACCGGCGGCCCCGCGGCCGACCGCCCCCGCCGGGTCCCCCCACGAGCCGGCGACCCACGCCGAGCGCCCGAGGGCCGTCGCGGAGGCACCCCACGCCGCCGCCCCTGGGACGACGAAGCCTGAACACCGGGCGACGCTCCCCCTGGGGCGAGGCCTGAACACCGGGCGACGCGCCCCCTGGGGCGAGACCGGAGCACGGGAACACGCCCCTGAGGCGAGCCCTGAACACCGGGCGACGCCCCCTCGGGCCGAGACCGGAGCACCGAGAACCACACCCCCTGGGCGGAACCGGAGCACCGAGAACCACACCCCCTGAGCGGAACCGGAGCACTGGGCAACAGCGTCCCGGGGGCATGACTTCAGCTCCGGGCCGCAGGCGTCCAGGAGGGCAACGGCCTCAGCCCCGACTGCATGCCCCAGGGGAACGCGACCCTGGGTGCGCCGGGACTACCCGGCCGGCGGGACCTGGCTCGAAGGCCTCTGGGCACGGCGGGACCCACCCCGCCGCGACGACTCCTGACCGCCGCTGGATGCGCCTCCCGGCACAAGCACCGGAGAACTCGCCTGTCTTGGAGTTGAAACACTCGCCTGTCCTGAAACAGCATCCGGCTGGAGTCGGATGCCTTGAAACAGCATGCGACTTGACGGCGGATGTCGTCGAGCAACAGCAGGCGTGGAGTAGACATGCTCACGATCGCTAGGGCTGGGGAAGGCCCACTGGCTGTCGGGTGAGGAGTTGGTTTCCGGGCTCAGCGGGGTGGGGCACGGTCGTGTGGGCATCACGGTCGGTTGCGGATCGCGTATACGAGGCCGGAGGGGACGAACTCGGCGTGGGGACTTGCCATCCGCGCGCCCAAAGTGCGCTTCCCATCCGCAGGGCCGGACGTGACAAGTGCCCGGGACGAAACTGTCCCGGGCACTCGAAACCCGCACCTACCGAAAGCAGCTCACCCAAGCACCCAGCCACCACGCGAACCAGGCGGTCGCTGGGGCCTGCCGGAAGCGATCCGACGCTCAGACGCTGCGCAGCTCGCGCGGTAGGGCGAACGCGATCTTCTCGTTGGCGGTCGTCACTTCCTGCACCTCGCCCCAGCCGCGTTCGGACAGCCAGGTCAGCAGGTCCATCACCAGCACGTCCGGCACCGACGCACCACTCGTCACGCCGACCGTCGTCACGTCCTGCAGCCACGCCTCGTCGACCTCGTGAGCAAAATCGATCAGGTGCGCGTCCCGGGCGCCGGCCTGCTTGGCGACCTCCACCAGGCGCTGCGAGTTCGACGAGTTCTTCGACCCGACGACCAGCACCAGATCACACTCCGGCGCCATCGCCTTCACCGCCGTCTGCCGGTTGGACGTCGCGTAACAAATGTCGTCGCTGGGCGGGTCCGCCAGGTTCGGGAAGCGGTCCTTCAGCTGGTCGACGCGCTCCATCGTCTCGTCCACGCTCAACGTGGTCTGCGACAACCACACCACCTTCGACGGGTCCCGCACCTCGACCTTCGCCGCGTCCTCGGCCGTGTCGACCAGCTGGACGTGCGTCGGCGCCTCACCGGCGGTGCCCTCGACCTCCTCGTGGCCCTCGTGCCCGATCAGCAGGATGTCGTAGTCCTGACCGGCGAACCGGTTGACCTCCTTGTGCACCTTCGTCACCAGCGGGCACGTCGCGTCGATCGTGCGCAGGTTGCGCTCCTTCGCCTCCGCGCGCACGGCCGGCGACACCCCGTGCGCCGAGAACACGACCAGCTCGCCCTCGGGCACCTCGGACGTCTCCTCGACGAAGATGACCCCGCGCTCACGCAGCGACTCGACCACGTGCCGGTTGTGCACGATCTCCTTGCGCACGTACACCGGCGGCCCGTACAGCTCCAGGGCCTTCTCCACGGCGACCACGGCGCGGTCGACGCCGGCGCAGTAGCCACGCGGCTTGGCCAGCAACACACGCTTGACGGGCTCGGAGACAGCAGTCATAGCTCCAGGGTACGGGCCGCCCGGCACCCGATCCCCGCCCCCACCGGGCACCCACCACCCGATTCGTGTGCATCCCGTCACGTCGCCACGCCGCGCCGGTTGGGCTGAACCGCCAAGGTGCGGCACGCTGTACCCATGAAGCCACTCCCGCTTCCCCTCCGCGTCGCGGCGGGCCTGGCCGTGACCGCCGCCGAACGCGCCCGCGACCTGCCCAAAACCCTGCTCGGGCTGCCGGTCACGGTGATCTCCGGCGTGCTCCAGTTCTCCATGCGCATGCAGCAGCAGATCACCGAGCTGGCCATCCGCGGTGACGACGCCCTCGCCTCGCTGCGCCCCGTCGAGGACACCCCGAGCTGGGCCACCTTCGACGAGGACCTCCCCGCCGACCAGCCGGCCGGCCAGTCCGCCGAGTCCGGCCAGCCGCGCACCGACCTCAACGGCCACCGCGCGGACGCGGTGCTCACCGACGTCGGCGACAGCCCCTGGGAACAGGAGGAACGCGCCCTGGGCGAAGAGCACGCCGAAGGCGAGTTCGACAGCCCGGCCGGCACTGCCGACGGCCCCCTCGGTCTGGCCAACTACGACGAGCTCACCCTGCCGCAGCTGCGCGCCCGCCTGCGCCGCTTCTCCCTCGCGGAGCTCGAGGAGCTGCTGGAGTATGAGCGCGCCCACGCCAACCGGGCGCAGTTCGTCGGCATGCTGGCCCGCCGCATCACCAACGTGCAGCGCGCCAACGCCGCCGGGGACGCCGAGGCGGAGTGAGCGCCGAACCCACCACCGCGGAGAACCCGTGGCCGGTGCGCACGGTCGCGCGCAAGATCGCCGAGTGGATCAACCGGCTCGGCTCGGTCTGGGTCGAGGGCCAGGTCACCCAGATCAACGCCCGCCCCGGCACGCAGACCGCGTTCCTCACCCTGCGCGACCCGGCCGCCGACGTCTCCATGACCGTCACCTGCCCGACCGGCCTGCTGCGTGGCATCGAACCGCCGCTGCGGGACGGCGCGAGCGTGGTCGTCTACGCCAAACCGACGTTCTACCTGGGCCGCGGCACCATCTCGCTGCGCGCCACCGAGATCCGCGCCGTCGGCATCGGTGAGCTGCTCGCCCGCATCGAACGGCTGCGCCGCTTGCTCGCCGCCGAGGGCCTGTTCGCCAAGGAACGCAAGCGCCGCCTGCCGTTCCTGCCCAAGGGCATCGGCCTGATCACCGGCCGCGCGTCCGCCGCCGAACGGGACGTGCTGGTCAACGCGCACAACCGATGGCCCGCCGCGCCGTTCCAGGTGGTCAACACCGCGGTGCAGGGCGTGCAGGCGGTGCCGCAGATCGTCAAGGCGCTGCAGATGCTCGACGCCGACCCGTCGGTCGAGGTCATCGTCATCGCGCGCGGCGGCGGCAGCGTCGAGGACCTGCTGCCGTTCTCCGACGAGACCCTGTGCCGCGCGGTCGCCGCCGCCCGGACCCCGGTGGTCAGCGCGATCGGGCACGAACCGGACACCCCGCTGCTGGACCACGTCGCCGACGTGCGCTGCTCGACCCCGACCGACGCCGGCAAGCGCGTCGTGCCGGACGTGAAGGAGGAGGCCGAGCGCGTCCGGCAGATGCGCGACCGGGCCCGCCGCGCGCTGCACGGCTGGGTGGACACCCAGTGCCGCCTGCTCGACCAGCTGCGCAGCCGCCCGGTGCTGGCCGACCCGCTGGGCCCGATCAACCGCCGCGCCGACGAGATCGAGCTGCACCGGGAGCCCGGGCGGCGCGCGGTGCTCAACCTGGTCTCGCACGAGCAGGCCGCCATCGCGGGCGCGCGGGGCAAGCTGACCGCGCTCGGACCGGCGGCGACGCTCGAACGCGGGTACGCGGTCGTGCAATACCGCGACGACGCAGGCAACCTCCAGGTGCTCCGGCACATCTCTGAAGTAGCGGAGGGAACTCCGCTGCGCGTGCGCATCGTCGACGGAGCCGTGCACGCGGTCGCGCGATCCACCGAACCAGGAGAGTAGGAAGTGCTGCGTTCCGCTCGAGCGACGTTCCTCCCGCTCACCACCGACGCCGCGGCGCGGGCCGGCGCACAGGCCGTCCTCGACCGGGCCGGCGCCGCCGAGGCCGCGGCCGGCGCCTGCTGGGCGTCGCTGCTGGCCGGGTGCGCCGTGCCCGGCCGCTGGGACCTGGACACCCGCCTGCGGCAGCTGTCGGAAGCGACCTCGGCGTACGTCGGTGTGCGGTGGTGGTTCAACGAGGGCGCGCCGCACCGCAGGCGGGTCGCGCAGGCGCAGGGGTCCATCGAGCTGGCGATCACCGAGGGTGACGGCCAGGAGTTCGCCACCGCCTTCGCCGGTTACGACCACGCGATGGCGAGCGCGGTAGTGTGCGCTCGTCGACCCGCGAGGAGCACAACCCGGTGACCGAAGAACTCGGCTATGAACAGGCCCGCGACCAGCTCATCGAGGTCGTCCGCGAGCTGGAGGCGGGCGGCCTGTCCCTGGAACAGTCGCTCGCGCTGTGGGAGAAGGGCGAGCACCTCGCCAAGCTGTGCGAGCGTCACCTGGACGGGGCCCGCGAGCGCATCGAGGACGCGCTGAAGTCCGTCGAGGACGCAAACAGCGACGAAGGGTGACATTCGCCATCACGACGCTGCCCTGCGAGCCCGCGCGAGTCTGAGAGAATCGTTACCCGCGCCAGCACGACCCTGGAGGGCAGCAATGACCAGCGGCACCCCGTCCCCGAGCACGACGAGACGCAAGGAAGCGCCGGATCGCAACCTCGCGATGGAGCTGGTGCGCGTCACCGAGGCCGCCGCGATGGCGGCCGGCCGCTGGGTCGGCAAGGGCGACAAGAACGCCGGCGACGGTGCGGCCGTCGACGCGATGCGGCAGCTGATCTCGACCGTGTCGATGCGCGGTGTCGTCGTCATCGGCGAGGGCGAGAAGGACGAAGCCCCGATGCTCTACAACGGCGAAGAGGTGGGCAACGGGGACGGCCCGGCCTGCGACGTCGCGGTGGACCCGATCGACGGCACGACCCTGATGTCGAAGGGCATGCCGAACGCGCTGGCGGTCCTCGCGGTCGCCGAGCGCGGCGCGATGTTCGACCCGTCGGCGGTCTTCTACATGGAGAAGCTGGCCGTGGGCCCGGAGGCCGCGGGTGTGGTGGACCTGTCCGCGCCGATCGCGGAGAACATCCG
Source organism: Amycolatopsis ruanii (assembly GCF_003385175.1). Lineage (NCBI taxonomy): Bacteria > Bacillati > Actinomycetota > Actinomycetes > Pseudonocardiales > Pseudonocardiaceae > Amycolatopsis > Amycolatopsis ruanii. Next base: position 1,379 of record NZ_PQHY01000113.1, on the reverse strand, counting down.
CCGGGTCGCGAAGGCCAAGCACACCGAGGTCTCGGACGTGACGGTCTGCATCCTGGACCGGCCGCGGCACGAGAAGCTGGTCAAGGAGGTCCGCGAGGCGGGCGCCCGGATCCGGTTCATCTCCGACGGTGACGTGGCGGGCGCGATCGCCGCGGCCCGCCCGACCACCGGTGTCGACATGCTGCTCGGCATCGGCGGCACGCCGGAGGGCATCATCACCGCCTGCGCGATGAAGTGCCTGGGCGGCGAGCTGCAGGGCCGGTTGTGGCCGAAGGACGACGCCGAGCGCGAGAAGGCCATCGGCGCCGGGCACGACCTCGACCGGGTGCTCACCACCGACGACCTGGTGCGCGGCGACAACGTGTTCTTCTGCGCGACCGGCGTGACCGACGGTGACCTGCTGCGTGGCGTGCACTACCGCTCCGGCGGCGCGACGACCCAGTCGATCGTGATGCGGTCCAAGTCCGGCACGGTGCGGCTGATCGACGGCTACCACCGCCTGACCAAGCTCCGCGCGTACTCCTCCGTCGACTTCGACGGCGTCCTGACCGAGGCCCCCGACGACGACGTGGTGCCACCGCTGCCGTGAAACGTCTCCTGCTGATGGCCGCCGCCTGCCTGCTCGCCCTCGGTGGGGTCGCGGGCTCGGCGGCGGCCCGGCCGGACCTGGTCGGCGGGGTGTCCGCCGACCAGCCCTACTCGTTCGTCGCGTCGCTGCAGACGACCGCGGGCCGGCACTTCTGCGGCGCGTCGCTGATCGCGCCGCAGTGGCTGCTGACCGCGGCGCACTGCGTCCAGGACCAGCCCGCGAACACCTTCACCGCCCGGATCGGCAGCAACGACCGGACGCAGGGCGGTGAGGTCGCGCAGCCGGACCGGGTGATCACGCACCCGAGCTTCAACCCGTACGGGCCGGGCGGCGACATCGCCCTGGTCCACCTGGCGAGCCCGGTGCAGGCCACGCCGGTCGGGCTCGGCACCTCGACGTCGGTCGGCACGTCGGTGCGGCTGCTGGGCTGGGGCCAGCTGTGCCCGACACCGGGTTGCGGCTCCGCGCCCGTCGACCTGCAGCAACTGGACACGACCCTGGTCGACGCGGCCCGCTGCGCCGCCATCGACCCGCTCACCGAGCTGTGCACCGACTCGCCCGGTGGCAAGGCGGGCGCCTGCTACGGCGACTCGGGCGGGCCGGAGCTGGTCCGCGCCGGTGACCGGTGGCTGCTGCTGGGCCTGACCAGCCGCTCCGGCAACAACGATCCGGCGTGCACGACGGCGCCGTCGATCTACACCTCGGCCGTGGCCCACGCGAAGTGGATCACCGAGCAGACCGCGCCACCACCGCCGCCCACCCCGGCACCGGCGCCGGGCCCGGCGCCGGT